>NZ_NOLK01000094.1:0-30602 GCF_002245985.1 Nostoc sp. 'Peltigera membranacea cyanobiont' 232 | reverse complement strand
GCAGCAGCGATTGAAATCGTACTGGGCGATGAGGTGATGCGAAAGAAAGCACAAGAGTTAGGTGAGAAAATCAGGGCTGAGGATGGTGTGGCGAATGCAGTTGAAGCATTTCATCGGCATTTGGGGTTGATTGGGTGAGAAATCCCACGCAATTGAAGAAGAACTCAGAAGACAGAATTCAGAATTCAGAATCACAATCGGTTGGAGATTCAAACCCCTTTACACAGGAGCTTTTTCGTTCAGGAGCCAGAATGACTCCTGACTCCTGACTGCTGAGTTTTTTAAATTAAAATACATCATCACACCCACAGCACCAGTAAATGTCTCAAGTTAAAGTTGATACCGTACTCTGTGTGAACAGCAGTATCCTAATGGTTTTTTACACGCCAGGGCATTGCTGGGAATTCCGTATCATCAGCCGCACGGGTGGAATATTCGGGGAACAAAAGATTTATTACACGGCAGAGGCGGCGTTGAGAACTGGGTTAGAGTGGTTGCGGGATGAACGGTAATGAGTGCGTATATGCGATCCAAGGTCAGCACTAGTAGCAAGAGATAATCCCTTTTGGTGAAGGTAAATTGCTTGAAATTGTACACCGATTTTTTATTTGTCGCTCCACTAACTATATGGAGGCGAATTAATGGAAAAGAAAAGTTGGCGATCGCTACAATCAATATTTCAAGTACTTATACAGAGGTGTGAATACCTACTATTGTATAAAATAAATTCTAGGAAAGGTAATAAATGTAATTTTATATACTTTATTGAGATGAATAACTCAGTAGAGTATTTTCGTGAGAATCACTGCTTTTGAAAAATCGTCTCGTCTTGTTGCAACCCAACAAAACCTCGTTCTAACAACCAGAAATTGAAAACTGCGGCTGCCCTGTCAAGAAATGTGATGCCTGCGGTTCTTGCTAGCCTCGCACTTCTTGAAACATCTACTAAGTTGTGTTTCTCTCAATTGCGGTCATTGCCATTAGGAGCAGACAGTTGAATCATCTCAGTAAAACGTGAATACTTAACCGCATCGGTAGGGGGATAATCTGCCGACACTGCAATTAACCCAATTTTGATATCCTCGAAATAAATCACACCCCCAATACGTCCTTCGATTTGAAAAGCTCCATGAAATAAATGATACGGAGCTATGTAAATCAGCAAAAAGTCACTAATCTTTATTGCCCTATCAAACATCTGCTGACAAGTTTTTTGAAGAACAGCATCTAGGTATTCATTATAGGCAGGCTCACCCAGGTCAGTGAATTCCGGTAGATCCGCAAAATGATCCATGTAAAATAGCCAGATATCGGACAAGTCTGCGTCATTCGTCAGTTTTCGCTTAAGTTCTTGCAATCGGTCGATATTCATATTGTGAATATTGAGAAAATGGGGCAAACAGACAGTAATGTTAAAAAGTTATCAATTATTTTTGCGTTAATGTGGCTTTGGAGTACAAAGTTGTCTAGGTAGTTGTTGAATAACACGCATAAAAGGAGATGGGTCATTCAACCCTTGTGACAAAATTAAGGAACCTTGAATAGCAATCACTGCATCTTCCCCTCGATATTTGGCGAGTTCTTCATCCATACCACTTTCGATTAAAACATTAGCAATCGCATTAATCCAGATACAGAATAAAGCATTAACTCTAGTGTGAAAGATATCACGGGCTGAACCCATTAATAAAATGGCAGACATACAGGGTTGATGTCCTCCTTCATAAAGTTCGCTCAGGCGATCGCACATCCTCTGTAATCGTGTTAGCGCATCACCTTGGGAGGTAAGTGCTGTCAAGATGTTTTGGGCTAACCACTGTTGAAGAAAATCTAGCACTGTCTCAACCATTTCATCCTTACCGCCAGGAAAGTGATGATAAAGGCTGGCTTTCCCAAGCCCAGTAGCTTCAGAAATTTTAGATAGAGTTGCGCCATCATACCCGAATTGGCGAAACAGCCGTATGAGATATGGAATATATGTTTCTTTGGGCATTGTAAGAGTTGAGAAAAATAGATATTGACATTATACCGTTCGTTCGGTACATTAATCGTATACCGAACGAACAGTACAAAAATGAGACAGCAAGTGCCACTTAATTTCTGTGATTAAACTTGTTCGTTCTTACCTCATTTGAAGGATTAATCTATGATTCAGCTTTACGGTTACGAACTCTCTGGCAACAGCTATAAAGTAAAACTAATGTTGTCGCTATTAGGCTTAGATTACGAATGGGTAAAAGTTGATTTGCCTAGAGGAGCGCACAAACAGCCAGAATTTTTAGCACTCAATTCTTTTGGTCAAGTGCCAGTTTTGGTTGATGGAAATACTATATTGGCAGATGCTCAAGCAATTCTAGTTTATTTAGCTCGACAGTATGGCACAGAAGGGTGGTTGCCTCTGGAGCCAGAGCCGATGAGTCGTGTAATTCGCTGGTTATCTACAACTGCGGGAGAAGTTCGGCTTGGCCCTGAATCGGCACGTTTATATCACCTGTTTAAAGCTACTGACATCAATCTAGAACGAGTAAATCAAAAATCAGAGTTTATCCTCACACAACTTAATAATCATCTAGCAGAAGGTGAATGGCTAGAGTTGGGACATCCTACGATTGCCGATGTTGCTGTTTTTCCATACATCGCCCTCGCCAACGATGGTAAGATTTCTCTCGAACCCTATGCTCATGTTCAAGCCTGGATTGAACGGCTCAAGCATCTCCCCGGTTTTATTGGAATGATTGGTATTGAAGAACCTGCTAGAGTTTAGGAGCGCAGTATGCCACGCAAATTTGGAGAAATTGCTTTTACTCCTGAAGTTGAAGCCGCCCAGTCACAACGGGGATCACGGCAAACCTATGAACGCTACATTGCCAACGGCCCTGCCAATGATTCAATTACACTAGAAATTGCCGAATTTATTGCTCATTTGGATGGGTTTTATTTGGGAACAGTCAGTTCCAATGGCTATCCCTATATCCAGTTTCGTGGAGGAGCGCCCGGTTTCCTGAAAGTGTTGAATGAGAAAACCCTGGGATTCGCCGATTTTTCTGGGAATGTGCAGTACATTACCGTAGGCAACCTTGAAGGAGAAGCAAAAGCATTTCTGTTCCTGATGGATTACCGCCAACGCAGACGTATCAAAGTTTGGGGTAAGGCAGAATATGTTGAAGGGGATAGTGCTTTAATTGAGCGACTTCGCATCCCTGGCTATCCAGCAAAAGTTGAGCGAGCTATTCTATTTCATGTCGAAGCTTTGAGTGAAAATTGTTCTCAACACATACCTATCCGCTATTCTGCTACCGAGGTTGAAGCTATGATGGCTCCTCTTGTGGCTCGAATTGAAGAGTTAGAACAGAAATTCGTTGGGGAATAATGCAGATATGGTATTTGAACCAAGTAGTGCTAATGTACTATAACACTGGTAATATAGTATTTTACTAAGCACCGGTTAGCCTAACTTTCTAATGCTTCACTCTGCTTTCAAGTGAGAAAGATAGTTCACGTTGATATGGATGCCTTCTACGCATCGGTAGAGCAGAGGGATAACCCTAGCTACCGAGGTAAACCGTTAGTCGTCGGTGGCAGCCCGAATCAGCGAGGCGTAGTTGCAGCAGCCAGTTATGAAGCCAGAAAATTTGGTATTCACTCTGCGATGCCCTCAGTAACAGCAATTGCCAAATGTCCCACCCTTATCTTTGTCAGACCGAGATTCGACGTTTACCGAGATATTTCTGCTGCAATCCACGCTATCTTTAAACGCTACAGTGATTTAGTGGAAGGGGTTGCACTAGATGAAGCATATTTGGACGTTACTGAGAATAGGCAAAACATCCCCTACGCTTCTACGATCGCAAGACACATCAAAACTGCAATTTTTCAGGAAACCCAGTTGACGGCAACCGCAGGTGTGTCAATTAACAAGTTTCTTGCAAAAATGGCATCAGGGCAGAACAAGCCGAATGGACTGACGGTGATTTTACCGGAGGATGCGATCGCCTTTGTAGAACAGCTACCAATTGAAAAGTTTCACGGTATAGGAGAAGTTACGGCGGCTAAAATGCATTCACTGGGGATTCATACTGGCGTAGATTTGAAAATGCGATCGCTGACTGACCTAACACACCACTTTGGTAAAGCAGGTCATTATTACTACAAGATTGCCAGAGCAGAAGATGACCGCCCAGTTGAAGCAAATCGAGTTCGCAAATCGATTGGTGCAGAAACCTCGTTTGCACAGGACTTAAGCGATGTCGGTCAGATGTTGCAAGAACTTGAACAGATTGCCCAAATTGTCGAGCAACGGTTGGAGCAGCATGAAACACGAGGACGCACATTAACATTGAAAGTTAAATTCTCTGACTATCAGCAGCTAACCCGTAGTAAGACAATGCTTGCTCCCATTAGTGAATTAGATACAATTTTTGAGATAGCCAAAGCACTGTTTGAGTCGATTGATCTGGAGAATCGTAGTATTAGGTTGCTGGGTATTTCCTTGTCCAATTTAGATAACGCCAAGCAGTTACAAGCGATTCAATTGCCCTTATTTCAGAATGGGAACATCATATTTTAGCGCAGGCGTAAGCCCCACTTCTAAAAAGCTCAGTTGCCGTCGTAAGCATTTTACAAGCTCATTAGTGACTGCAATTGTGTGTCTGAATTATCTCCTAATTCTTGTTGTAATTGGGCTAGTTGATTTTCTAACGCTTCAGCAGTCTGAATGAGATTCGACTCTTGAGCTATTTTTAGCTGAGTTTCTTTAATAGAGATTTTTCTCACTAGTTCATTAACTGCATCGACTGAATCATCATTTTCAGTAATCATAGCTGAATTATGACTCCTCTAAATTCTATTTTGAGATTAGTACTCTGCTTCAATTTGATAGAGTGCAGGATTAGCAACAAAGAGGTAATTGTTGTTCAAAAATCTCATTTTGGGAAATGCGTTTAGAGAATGCCGATTTCCAAGCTTCTTTACTAGACCATTTTGCAATATTAATAAATTGAAATCTCTCCGTTGGGTCAAGACTGCGATGTAACTTTGTATCGATAAACCCTGGCTCATTTTTCATCAACAGAGCAGTCTGATTCCATTTGCGAAGAAATTCATCTTCCAAACCTTGAGGAACAGAGAAGACATTGATCAATACCACAGGTGAATCCATAAAGGCAGTTCTTTTAACTCTGTCATGCTAGACAATAGCATTTATCAACAGAAACTTGAATGTACCTATAGTAGGATTATACAAGTTTTAGATGCTGCTCACCGACAAAAATCATCAACTCTCAACTCGCGCCATACATCAGACGGTTGCCACCCGGAGTTACCCACGGAGCGGAGGGGGCGATAGTGTTCAGAAATGTATTCGGATTCGGAAGCGTAGTCTTCAATGTACACAGGTGGGTTTGGTTCAATCACTGGTTCAGGAATATTTTGGCTCTCAGGAATCTCAATGGGTTCAGTCGGTGGTGGGGTTACTTCTGTTTTCTTGCGAACTGGGTTAGAGTTTTTTTTGATGAGTCGTTTCATATCTATAGGAATCATTCGGCTTTCCATAAAGAAGGGATATCCCAGAATACAAGAACTTATCAGCGAATCAGAGGCATTTTGCCAGAAACTTGTATGGCTATTGGGTCGTGTAACCGAAAGTTAAAGATAATTTTTAGAGATTGCTCAGACGGGCCAATATCCCTAAACCTAAACCAAAAATTAAGGTAAGTCTCAAAATTAGCACAGTGTGCAACTGACTAAAAAATGGAAGTAATTGATTTTTTACTGCGACTGAACTAAAAGCACCAGCCCAAGCGATACTTAGTACTACCAATAAAACTACATATAATGTTATCCCTCCACTAAAAGCTAAAAGTAAAATTCCAGTTACACCGTGGCTTAATATGTAACACCAACCTAAAGTTTTAGCCCAACTGATAACGCCAAAAAATTTCCAAGCAAAACTGCGAGTCAATGTTAAAGTCAAAAATATTAAACTAACTCTGGATAAAGTCAAGGCACTGCCCTGCTGTAAAGCCTCATCCCAAACTGCTGTCCAAGCAAATAACCAGCCTAGCATTACATAGCAAGATAAGCTAAACACCAGTTTTATCCAAACAATATATATTGCAAACATTTCTAAATTAACCTTACTTATTAATAAATATTTGAACAAATAGTATTTAATATATGAACTATTAAAATAATCCATAATAACTCGTTATTAGTGATAAGGATTCTTGTAACTTATTGAGCGACAGTTTATAATATTCTATAAAGATGATTGAGAAAAATGATTAAGCCTAAAAATGTGTATCGCGGACACTCAATGGAAAAAGTTGGTCACGGTAAAAGAGCGGAATTTAAAACAACTATCAATGAAAAAGAATGGTCTGCTGTGACTGAATTAGAGGTAAAAACAGCAATTGATGCTTGGATTGATGAAGGAGTAGAGCCTTAGTTATTGCCTGCATAGCTTAAAAATGCCCTGGACAATCCGAATCGATAGCCCATCACCGTAAAATCGAAACTCGACCAACTCACCTAATCGAAACATAGGTTTTTCTTTAGTGTTCAGTTGTAAGTTGCCTGTGCCGACGCAAGGCAAACCCCACGTAAACTGTAGGCAAGATTTGCAATATTCATACAAAAGTATAAATAATTACTAAGCTATAAACTAAATGCTGGTAAAAGATGATTATAGTAAATTTATATACTCTATTGATGTGAATAACTCAGTAGAGTATTTTTGTGAAAGTGCGCCTAACGTAAGCGATCGCTTCTCCTCTGCCCAAGTAACAACCGCCCTCCACAGCCGACGATTGTTCCTTGGGTAATGGTGGATTGGGAGCAATGCGATTTTGTGAGGTGCTTAAAATTCGGGTACTAAATCACCCATTTAGGGCTGCGATCGCAGCCAAATAACTGTTTTTATTGAGAATCTAGCTCTATAACTGAGAATTAAAGTCCGATCTAACAAAATCGCATTGCTCCCTGGTGGATTCATGTTTGAGCAAATTTTGACAACCATTGGTTTACACGCATTCAGCCAAGGGTGTTGCATTGGGCTTGGTTTATTGCGTCTAATACCTGTATAGTGCAGCTTTAAAAGTTTTTCGCTCTTTTGGCATAAAGTACAAAACTTGAACTGAAGAGTATTACATGGCAAACGAATTATATGTAAAGCGGGGGGCAACATTTAAAACTCCCATATTTAATTTTTTTTTACAAGCACTGTTCTGGACTCCTTGCCCCAGGGCAGTTTTTTATTGTACTGGTGGCTGAGGTTCTTGCACCCACTGCCAACAATCGAATTATGCGTGCAGTGCGTTGTTTACTCGCTGTAACCGGAATATTGCGGTAGAGTCCGTAAAAGCGTTAGCCTCAGTTGTAGCAAGCATAAACCCTAATCATCAGTAAAACTCCTAGCACAGGCATTTAAGCAATGGCAAAGATTCAGCAGATTTGGCAACGTTGGATTCCTGGACTGCTTGAGAAAACAGTAAAGCGTGGAGAAACAGTGGAGTCGGGAGCAGAAGTTACTAAAGCTGCATTCAATTCATTATGAAACCTTTGTTCAAATCAACTTTTAATTTTTTGGGTTCACTAACTGCCAAAACGGGAGCAGGTATTACTGCGATTATAGTGTTATGCGCTTTCATGACTAAACCAGTAGTTGCCCAAGTGCCAAGCTTTACCGATGTTAACGCTGATGTTTATGCCAAAGAGATTCAAGAGGCTGTTCAGAAAGGACTTATTGCAGGCTTCACTTCTAATAATACCTTTCGTCCCACGTTAGAATTAACGCGCGAACAGATGATATCAATGGTAATAAACGCGCTCAGTAAGCTACCCGTAAGTAGTGCGACGGTGCCACACGACCCACCGCCAGCAGCAGGAAACTTATTGAAAGTCACCAGCAAGCCTTTTCGGGATGTAAACGCAACCCGTTGGAGTGCTGCAATGATTGAGTGGGCAAAATTTAACGGGATTATGCAAGGCTATTCTGATGGTACTTTTCGTCCTACCCAAACAGTAACCCGTGCTGAGTTGATGGCGGTATTGCGTAAAGCCATTCAATATGCGGATGAGGGTGGAGGAATTTCAGGTATGCTCAATAAGCAGCAGCCAATAGCGTTCAGTGACATATCTAATCATTGGGCGAAAAAAACAATTACAGAGATGTCTGCATACTGCGGTGTTGCAACTCCCGTCAACGAAACTGGAAATGCCTTTTCTCCTAATCTTGGGACACGGCGTAATTATGGCGCAGCAGCTACATTACGGTTGCTCAACTGTCTTAGGGGTGTTTAAACAAAAACCAAAGCCATAAAGATTAAAATTTAAACATTGCTGTCTCTTTTAATGTACTGAGTTTGACACAATTTGAATCAAGGGAATACGAATAATAAACTCAGCACCAACTCCTGGTTGGGAAATGCATTCTAAAGAACCGCCATGTTTTTGTGTGATAATTTGGTAACTAATAGCCAATCCCATGCCTGTACCTTGTCCAACAGGCTTGGTGGTAAAAAAGGGATTAAATATTTGCTTGAGAGTATCGGATGGTATTCCTAGTCCATTGTCGGCAATGCTAATAGTGACTTGATCTGGTTCCAGCAATTGGGTGCGAATATAAATTCGGGGATTATCGATTATATTGAATTTTTTTGTTGTCCATCGACCTTTTAGGGCTGAATCTTCTAAAGCATCGAGTGCATTCACTAAAATATTCAGAAATACTTGGTTTAACTCCCCAGGATAACATTCAACTAAGGGGAGGCTCTCGTATTCTTTGATTACCTCAATTTGCAGACGCTCCTTAGTAGGGTTGAGGCGGCTTTGGATAAGCATTATCGTACTATCAATTCCTTCATTAATATCAACTGCTTTCATTGAAGCTTCGCCTAAGCGTGAGAAAGTCCGCAGGGAAAGAACAATATCTCGAATCCGCTCTGCTCCCATGAGCATCGATTTGAATAATTTGGGAAAGTCTGACCTTAAAAAATCTAGTTCAATGAAATTTGTAAACTCTTCAATTGCCTTGACTGATTGAGGATAATGGCTTTGGTAGATATCTAATAGCGAAAATAAATTTTGAGTGTATTCACCAGCCGATTTTAGATTGCCGTAAATAAAGCTAACAGGGTTGTTAATTTCATGTGCAATTCCAGCTACTAATTGTCCCAAACTGACCATTTTCTCATTTTGAATTAATTGAGCTTGAGCTTGCTGTAACTCTTTGAGAGCTGTGGCGAGTTCTTCTTTCTGAATTTGAGTTTGTTTGAGTAATTCTGCTTGCTGTAATGCTACACCTAGCTGAGATGCAATTTGGCTAAGTATATATACTTCATCTGCTTGCCATTTTCGAGGTACATCGTTTTGGTAAACTGCTAGCAGTCCCCAAAGTTGTTGACTTTGATAAATAGCAGTAATCACGTAAGCTCTTGCCTGGCATTGCTCTAAAATTTTCAGGTAGCACTTACTAAAGCCAGCACTGTAAACATCGTCACAAACACGATAAGTTTCATTTTGAGAAAAGCGTCCTCCCTGTGTATCTTGTAAATAGGTATCTACAATTGGAGGAATAGATAAATTTTTCAAGCTACATTCGCTGATATTTTCTACTATTTCTGGTTGATGCAGTTGCTGCTGAATTAGAGGCAACCACCCCTGTGCTAAGGATTCAGAGACAACTTTTCCACTCCAATCTGGATTGAAACGATATAAAATTACACGGTGAGAGTTGAACAATTTCCTAATTTCTTGAGTAGTTGTCTGAAAAATATATTCTATGTCAAGAGATTGACGGATTTTTTCAACGGTAATAGCGACAATTCGCTGAGAGTGTGCGGCTTTAAGTGCTTCCATTTTTAGTAATTATAGAGGCTGAAGACTGCCTTTTTCTAAGTAGATATAAGGCTTCAACATAATTTTTAATAAGAGTTTAAGCGAATTCAAAAATAGTCTAGTTAAAGTTTAAAAATAATTTATAAAAACTACTTTTATTTTTCGTAAACAAGTAAGATTTATAGCTAGGACTTCAATCATTCATAGTTTCCTAGAATTAAGCCAATAGTGGTTCTAAAAATTCCCCTGCTTAAGGCAAGAGCATAGCCAAATTTAAGTTTGTTGCTAATACTCGTACCATTAGTCATCCTTAAGAACCATCTTTGGAAGTTTGACTCAATGACAACATGGCTGAAAACTGGCGGTAAATATGAGCCTTCATTCTGAGAAGTCATAATGATACTAGACGCAACAATAATCAACTCTTACTTAGAGTTCCCTTGTTTTGCTTCAAAATTAAGGTCTAAAATGATTATCTGAGGGCGAAAAGTGAATATCGTCGTATGATTCTTGGGAACAGGGAGCAGAATAAAGCGTGATAAAAGCAGAAGTAGCGTCTTACGGATGTTGGCGATCGCCGATAACAACAGACTTAATTACTGCAAGTACAATTGGGTTGGGACAAATTGCCCTCTGTGGCGAAGAGATTTACTGGAGTGAGCTACGACCGTCAGAGTCAGGTAGAAATGTCATAGTGCGGCGGGGTGCAAATGGTGAAATCCAGTCCCTCACGCCTAGTGGCAACAATATGTGCGTACTCGTGTGCATGAATATGGTGGCAGTTCCTTTCTTGTGGTGAATGGCACTGTTTACTTTTCCAACTTTATTGATCAACGCTGTGGCTTATGTTGCTTTTGAGGGTGAACAACATGGTTTCCGCAAAGCCGCAAACATCAAGCGTTCTTTGTCAGCAGAACTTTACTTTTATTCACGAATTTTCAATTTTGAAATTGCCCAACCAGTCGAGCCTGTAGTCATTGAAAACTTTTAGCCGCTTCATCTTCAAAACCGATGTGTCGTAGTTCCCCAGAGCGTTCTGGCATTTGATTAATCGAAAGTTGAGCAAATCGGTTCGCCACATTGTATACTTTCCAGGGACAACTACAGTGGCGATACGGTTCAGTTAAGGCTAAAAAATAAAACTGGTGTAGGTTGGGTTGAATGAAGTGAAACCCAACCTACAGTTTTTGTTAACTGAAACGTATTGACTACAGTGGGGTTAAACATCAGCAGAATATTACATATCGAACTTCTTATAAACCAGGGGACAATATTTTAAATTTCCTGCACCCTCTTGACAAAAGGGCAATTACTTTAACCTGTCACGGATGATAATCATCTGAGTTTAATGAACCTCTCGGAATCGACGCTCGTACTCAAGTTCAGGTAGTATGATTGCCAGCACAGATAGCTTGCAGCAGGGACTCTGCACGAGATTAAGAATATCTGCATTTGATTAAATGCTACTTCTTCGGTCTCTAATTGTATTTCAATCCTGCGTAACAGCTTTTTGTTTTGTAATGAGCTTGCTTTTTGTGAGTAACTATGAGATATTTTGCTTGAGATTTAAATGCTATATTCCTATCAACTTACTGTAAAAAACTAATAATTAGCAGACTGCATAAGTTTTTTGACATGAAATTAAGTTTTTTGACAAAGCATCCACTTCTGTTTATTATCATAATTTTCTTTGAGCTTTTCTTCAGTAGTAGAGTAGTTGCTGCTAGCTTCAAATTAGAATTTGCTGCCAAGAACTCTGGGTTGTTACAATCAGCAAGTTCTCAAGGTATTACAAGTGCAGAGCAACAATTACGCATAGATAAATTACTAAAATTGATCCAACAAAGATTGCTAATTGCACATGATGTAGCCCGATGGAAATGGAATCACAAACGTCCTATCGAGGATCGAAAGCGGGAACAAGAGTTATTATTAAAGGTTAGGCAACAAGCAACAATCCATAGCCTAGAACCCGATACAGTTGCAGCATTTTTCCAAGCACAAATAGAAGCAGGAAAACTTATCCAAACAGTTGATTTTCAAAACTGGCAAAAGCAAGGCATTAAATCTTTTCCTGACGTGCCAGACTTAAACCAGATATTGCGACCATCTTTAGATAAATTAAATACAGAGTTTCTTTTTGCTTTAATAGAACTGACTCAATTTCTAGGTTGTCCGCAGATACGGGAATTAATTCAGTCACGTTCCCAGGTGATTATTCAGGGAGATGGTATTGTCAAGCAAGTGCAGTCTGTTGCAATTTCACCCTTGTTGCAATTTCAAAGCACTTCTTGCTCCCGTCAGTAGACCGAAAAATTCTGCGATTGTCTTCTTCTAAATGAGACGATCGCCAACCACCTCCCGCAAGGCGATGTGCCATTGGGCAGAAACCCCTGGTCTTCTTGAAGCACAGTAATGTAATGTCCGCGCTGGACTGCTGTTGTTTCCGCACCCAAAGCTCAATCAGCTGCTGCCTTATAGTGAAGAACCAGTAGAAACTGACGCTCGTACTCTTTTTTCAGCTTCAGTATCTTTGGTAGAGGCTTTCCACCATTTTAAAAGTTCAGGAGTTGGCGCGAACAGGGGAAGGTGTTTGCCTTTCCAGTTTTTAGAAGGGTATAGCGATATTGAGATGCCCTCGTTTATGATTTGTCCACTGTAATATGAAGTGTAGACTGTCATAATCGCACCCGCTCCAAGTCATAGTCACTCACCCGCGCAATAGAATCTCTGGAGGTAAAAACCTCATCACCTTTTTCCGATATAGCAGGGGACATCCACTCCATACTGTAGAACCAGCAATCATTGATTAGTTGAATACCCTGAACAATACGAATCGGTGGCCCATCGCCATGAAACCGAAACTCGACCAACTCACCGAGCCGGAATACAGGTTTTTCTTTCGTGTTCGGTTGTAACTTGCCTGTGCCAATAAGTTCACGTCCTAAAACAGTTAGATTATCCTTGCCAGAGACAATCTCATAACTCCAGCCTTTAGCTGACCACTCGACACCGCAACAGTAACCGAAAGATTTGGTGGTAGTGACGTAGACTTTCTCCAACAGGGAAACTTCTAAGGGGGGAAATCTCTTTACCCCAAGGTGGTGAAAGATACCAACAAGTTTCTAGATTCGGGACTTGGTTAATCATGCTTATGCCTCCTGACAGGACAATAGATGCCACAAATAATCAATCCGTTTCCAAGCGATCGCAGCTTGCCGTGGAGAACAACTCAAACCATAAGCGCGACGGGCATCATAATTGCCCTTAATTCCCTTGGCTACTCCAATGGGAACCCCAAAAGCCACCTCACGAATGCCGGGTTCAAAGCTTCGGTCTTCATGAGAGAGCCGTACTTGCGTAATCTGATTTCCAATTTGGTCTGTCCAGGGGGTTGACTGTTGACGGTGGAATAAGCCATCGGCGTAGGCAATGATAAAGACTCTTTCTCTTTCATGTGGCAAGCCGAGGCAGTACGCGGGTATAGTTTCCCATTCACATACGTACCGGATTTGGGAAAGGTCTTCGAGGACTGTTGCCATTCCTCTAGAGAGTAGCCCTGTTGGGTTTTCGATGAGAGCGATTGCTGGTCTACACTGGTTGATGATGCGGAACATTTCGTGCCACAGTCCTGACCTGGGGTCGTTAAGTCCTTTTTTATCTCCAGCGTTACTGGTGCCACTACAGGGGAATCCCCCGCACAAAATGTCGAATTGTCCTCGGTGGCAGTGGTAGTTGGTAATATCTGCGTAGATTGGAATTCCTGGTTGTTCATGGCGCAATTTTGATTGAGAATAAGGGGAGATTTCGACAAATTGCTGGACTCGGAATTTGTGGGATAGACGAGCAGCTGATATTCCGTGGTGGCATAGTCCGCCGATGCCGGAGAAAAGTGAGAGGACTGATTTCATGAGGCGATCGCACTCCTGACCAGTTCATCCGGTACTTCAAAAATTCCCAACCGCCCAACGTAAGGAATCGGCGTAATCTCGCGTGGATTCTCCAGTTTCCAGTGGTATTGCCCAGGCATTCCCCAACCAGATGCAACTTGTGAAAACTTGCAATCTACTATTGTGACAATGCCAATAACTTGACCGCGACGGAGAGAGATTAGTTCTGGAATTTCTACCCCCATCGCTTGGCAAAATTCTCTCGCTAACTGGTAATCTTTTTTGGTGCAGGTTTTTGCGGCGTGAATCAGAATGTCGCCGCGATAATGAATGGGCCAGCCACGGTTTTCAACATTTTTGAGAGCATAAATAATTGCCCATGCCCAAGGCTGACGAACTGAAAGTGCTTTCATGGGTTTTAAAACTCCAGCAATTGAATGTATGCGTCTAATGCCGCGATCGCTGGATGCGGATGTGGCTGTGAACGCAGTCCGTTGCAGATTGTGGCGATAGTCCCAAGTTCTGTAAAGCTGAAGCTGATACTGGACTGTCGAGCCGCACAGTGCTGAATAATTGTCAGTAGCACAAAATTCAACAATTGAATTGTAAAATCACGTCGATTGGCTAAATGTGTTTCTAAGTTCTCAGTAATAATTTGGCGACTAGCAGTAAGAGAATTGCACTTTTCAACATCTGGTAAAATTCGGAGTTTGAACTTGTAATCGCGCTCAGTAGATAAACATTCATCAGGGGCAAGAGTTGCCCATTTATGGAAGAGTTGTTGGATAGTTGTACTCATAAAGTCTGTAGTTGTGAGTTTCTGCGAGAATAGAAAGAGAAAGGAGGAATTATGACAAACGCTTTTCCACCGGAAGATATCAGTGCAAGGTTTGATAATATTGATACTCGTTTAGAAGAGATAGGTGACGAACTGGATTTGCTGAGGACAGTACAAAATGCTAACAGGCGGGAAACAAGGGGTAACTCCCAAACCATTGCAAGGTTAGAGCGTACCATTAGGGAACTGGCTGACATTGCACGCCTCCATCAGGAAGGATTACGCGCTGCTCAAAGAGATGCTGAACGTGACCGTCAAACCATAAGGGAAACTGAAATTCAAGCTGACCGAGATCGTGAAGTTTTGCTTGCTTCCTTGCTTCAAGGCGAACGCGATCGCCAAGTCTTTCAAGAGGAAATCCGCAGAATTTGGGAGTATTTACGTGACCGAAATGGCGGCAGTAGCACACCGAATTAATTAACTCCATCCCGTTTACCTCGCCAAGTTCAAAAATTTCGAGGTCGATAAATCGCACAACATGGTTGCAGTGCCGAGCTTACCGTAAAGGCGGTTTTTCTCAACAATCAACTCAATAGTGCGATCGCTTAGGTCTTTGGTGTAGACAGCATCCCGGTAAAGCATGATTAACTGGTCACAAACCTCAAAAATTTCACCAGAGTTGCGAAGTAAATGACGATTGGGGCGTTTATCAGCCGTAGTTTGATTCCCCCGATTGATTTGACAGCCCAAGAAAACAGGGATTTTGTGAGACTTGGCAATATCCCGAATCTGACGGGTAATCTTGCCAACTTCAAAAGCCATATTCCCGCCTGACTCCAGAGGAATCTGTTGCAAGTAGTCAATAAACACAGCCCCAATAGAACCATCAAATTCGGCAATGGCACGGCGCACAGCAGAAGCAATCATTGTGGTTGTAGGGGAGGAATGCTCGTAAACCTTCCAAGGCAACTCCACCATCTGGACTATGCCTTGTGCTATTTGTTCCCAGTAACATTGAGTATTGGTTTGAATCATAGAAGCGTCTACACCTGTGATTCGGGCCAGCATTCGGGCATTGAGTTGATTCTTGTCCATTTCTGGAGTTACATACAGAACTGGCTTTCCAAGTTTGGTCATGATTTCGTAAGCATAAGAAATCATGAAGTGGGTTTTGCCCATGTGGGATTCAGCAGCCACTACAACTAAGCTGCTCGGATAAATGCCACCAGTGATATTTTCGAGGTCGTACCAGCCAACTTTGTCGCCTGCCATGTTTCCCATCTCCAGCTTTTGAAAAAGTTCAATGCCCATGTCTTGTGCTGAGAAAACCTTGCAGCGTTCATCGCTTTGATTTTGAGTAACACCAAAAACTTTCGCCTCAGCAAGGGATAGTACAAGTGGTAGTTCAGTCTGCGTCTCGTAACCGAGTTGGACAATTTCATTGCCCACTTTGATTAGCTGTCGCCGTCGATATTTCTCCATCACCAAATCAGCCAAAGCGTCGATGTTAACGGCTGATACAGTGCGGTCTACCAAAGTCGCTAACTTGTTTCTGCCACCAATGCGGTTGAGCAGATTGTGGTCAGCCAACCAAGCGGTGACGGTTAGTAAATCTGTGGGTTGAAACAGAGCGTGAAGCGTTGTCGCAGCTTGATAAATGTATGAGTGGGCGCTGATATAAAAGGCTTCAACGCTTAGGCGATCGCTGACTCTGGTTATCGCTTCTGGGTCAAGCATAATCCCACCCAAAATCGCTTCTTCAGCCTCGATGTTTTGTGGAGGCAAGTTGTCAAGTGACCTGTCAGGATGGAAAGAAACTACGTTGTCTTGATTAGGGTGCATAATTAGGCTCTAAGTGCTAATTTTAACTGCGCTTCAACTTCTCGCAAATTCGTGGAAGAGGGTCTGGTGTTGCTTGGAACTTTTGGCTCATTTGCTTTGGCTTGAAGTTTCGCTTTTAGCTCCAGCATTTGTGGGCTGTGCTGATACCCATTGGATGGAACCCGAATGGATTGCTCTTGCTGACGGCGCTTATGATCTTGTGCCAAAGCATCTTCGAGCGTGATGCTAGTGGTGTTACTTGGTCTTTTTGTCGTAGCAGTATGCAATTGGGGTAGGGGCTGTTTTTCTGTTTGCAATGCCTGGTTATAGCGCTGCATCAGGTTTGTCCATCCCCCTTTGGTTTTTTCCCAGGTGTTCATGACTGCGATCGCATGATCTATTTCCTGTTGTGTGGAGCGTTTCGATTTCGTGGCTAACTCAGCAGCCAAGAAGTCCACGACTATCGGGTTGAAGTTCTGGTAGAGGTTATTCAGCTTTCGTTCTCCATTGCGCCAAGGTAAAACCCAGCAATTCCACTTGATTGTTTCTCTGACAAGCAGTGGTAGAGAATCATCACTCATAGCAGTCGGGTCTGTTAGCCAAGCATCAATCAGTTCTTTTACGTTCCGGGCTGTCTTGTAGGGACAGGTTAGTTGCGGCTTATTCGCTTGTTCGCGTTTCTCGAACGACCCCCCCGCAATAGTTGATCCTCTTGAGGAATTATCAGTTTGTTGCGAAGACTCGGATTTTTTTAACAACGAAGTGGGTTGTTGTGGGGTTGGTTCTTCTGGGGTTGGTTTTTCTAAGCTTGGTTTTTCAAGTTCAATTTCTTTCGTTGTTAAATCAAGTTCTTCTTTTTCACACACACACTCTTGGGTGGGGGGCGCGGGTGGCGAAGCCAGGGGCGCATTGTGTGTAATCTCTGAAGTAATCTCTGAAGTAATCTTTGAAGTAATCTTTGAAGTAATCTCTGTATCTATTAGATCATTTTCACCTTTTCGGCAATTGGAATTTAACCTTTTCGGAAATTCCATTTTCACCTTTTCGGCAATTCACTTTTTCGTCAGAACCAGAAGCTACTTGTGTTTTGATATGTTCAGGAGCTAATGATGGAGTTTGAACTACAAGATTTAGTAGTTCAAGAAAATTCTCCCAGTCGATTCGGATATGTTTAGTTGGACTATTAGCAAATTTGTAAAGCGCAGTCACAATTAGATTTTTGGACTCTAATAACTTGATAGCTGTATCAAATTGCTTGGGTGTAATTCTGCACTCTTTCCACCAATCATCACGCTTTTTAGCCAGCCACTTGTACCCCTCACGTTCAATTCTGAGTCGGGGTTGCCCTTCATGATCCGGTAAATGCCAGTAGATGATCTGACTAAGTAAAATTCCAGCGATTAAGTCACCACCAGCCACGTCTACATAACAACGTTTGACTTCTATCGTGTCCCTAGAACTCGATTCCCAGGCTAGAAAACTGTTTTGGTCAGAGAGCCAACTCATCTTTCTAGACCTCCTTTCATCATGTTTTCTGATAGAATCATGGTTATATTCTCCATTCCTCAAAAATTGTGAGTTTATTCTGACCCCGCACTGCGCTACAGGCGGGGATTTTGCTTTATTCACGCATCAAACGGAAATTGTCTAACTTGCAGATGAAGAGGAAACTCTTCAATTTCCCCCCCCTTTTTGTCACGGGTTTTGAATCGCTGTCCCCGAAATATTGCATTCGCCCCCAACTGCTTCACAAACACAGGTGTTTTAGCCGCGTGACATTGTTGGACAATCGATTCGAGCCATTCGATGTGGCATGGTCTGGAATTTGGGCCAGATTCACCACCAACAATTACTAACTGAACATCATTCAAGTAGTGAGTGATATCGCCCAAATCTTCTAGTAATGGTTCAACTGACCAAAACCGAATTAAAGCTGGAATTTTGCTAAGAAATTGACTACGTTCTTCTAAAGTGCGGCGATTCTCAATCGAAGTTCCTGTCCAAATATTTAAAGGTAACTTGTCTAGTCCATGACAGGAGAGCCATTCATCCATAGATGAAAGCATGATTTCTGGACGTTTGGTGAGAATCTGAAATACTTGATTGGGAGCAACGAACATTCCGTCCAGCATTTCATGTTGCCAAAAACGCGGAACCCATTCACCAAAAACATCAGTCATTGAAGAAACGAAATGCTTTTTAGGTTTTCTTTGGAATCCCCATTTCCGAATAGCTTCTGTATCTAACACTAGTTCGGGTAGTTGTCCAGAGTAGGGTTGCTTGTTTCCGCCAAAGAAAGAGGTTTTATTTAATTTCTCTGCATAACAATTTGCACAACCCTCGCTTTTCTTATGACACCACCAACCGCCTCCTTTGACATGGATGATATTATCTGTTAAGTCTGTCCATTCTATGTTTGTGGGCATAAACACCTCTGAAATTTGAAATTAGACAATACATTTGAAAATGGTTAATAAAACACCTCTTACGGAATATGATTCCCCGTGGAAGCAGATGTTGCAGTTGTATTTTGAAGACTTCATGCAATTCTTTTTTCCTCAAGCCCATGCTCACATTGATTGGAGTAGAGGTTTCGAGTTTCTAGATCAAGAGTTACAACAAGTAGTTCGTGATGCTGAATTAGGAAAACGGCTAATTGATAAATTGGTGAAAATCTATCGCATTGGGGGCGAAGAATCTTGGCTGTTGATTCATATAGAAATCCAAAGTCAAGAGGAAACCGATTTTCCTAAACGGATGTTTGTCTACAACTATCGAATTTTTGACCGTTACGATCGCTCTGTTGCATCATGCGCGATACTGGGGGATGACAACATCAACTGGCGACCATCGCAGTTTGGGTACGATTTGTTTGGTTGTACGGTTGATTTTCAGTTTCCTGTAATCAAGCTGCTAGACTATCAGCAAAGGTTGTCGGAGCTAGAAGCCAGTCGTAACCCCTTTGCTACGGTGGTAATGGCTCACTTGGCAGCAGTGCAAACCCGCAGTAATAGGTCGCAAAGGAAACAATCAAAACTGAATTTAGTGCGTCGGTTGTATGAGCAAGGGTTTGAACGCGAGGCTGTTGTTAACCTTTTGGCTTTTATTGATTGGATGCTAACGTTACCATTGGATTTAGAACTAGAGTTTAAAAGAGAAGTCGAACAATTGGAGGCACAACTGCGTATGCAGTACGTTACTAGTTTTGAGAGAATTGCTCGAATAGAATCTTTATTAAAAGGCATAGCTTTGGGATTAAAACTCAAATTTGGAACACCTGGACAAAACTTATTACCTGAAATTGAGCTTCTTGAAGATTTCAGATTGCTGGAATCAATCTTGTCAGCAATAGAAACAGCAGATACTGTGGATGAATTGCGTTCTATTTATCAGACAGCAGATGACACACCGTCAGAAAATTAGAATTGTTTGATATTTGATTTTCAAGGTTCAGCAAGTTTTGAGTGCCGAAATTAGCGTTAATTAAGCACTCAATGAAGTATCGTTATCAATTTCTGCACCCAGATGATCAAACAGATCCGCCTGATCACCCCAACAATCCCAGCCAACTCTAGACGAACGTGCGAACATCTCCAGCTTGGTCATATCAGGACACAGCTTTTCTACAAGTTCAAAAAACTGTTCGGGCTTACGTGAATGCTCACGACGGGGTGAGTGTAAAATGCTTGACTGGTTTGTGAGTGTCCGTTCCATGTATGGGTTGAGTCTGCCACCAGTTAACTCAGCTAAAGTTTTCATGGCCAAGCTAAAGTTTTCATGGCCAGGACAAGAGTATGCAATCGCTGTTCAACTGGGGGGAGGGCTGGTGTGGAGGGTTGTTCTTGTGGTTGGGTGGCGGGTTTAGTCCACCCCATTAAATCTTGAATCCAGGCACGAACACCAATGCTTTCAAAAGCTTCACAGGCTAATTTTGCTTGTGCGGTACATCTCTTACCAGCTTCATAGCCGTAATAATGAAGTATGGTTGCTACAGCGACATCGGGAATACCGGACTCAGACCATGATTTAATCTCAGCACCTTCAAAGCCTTTGTAGATAAGCCTTTCAGCCAGTTTAGAGCGAGAAATATCAGCAGCAGTTTTGAGGCTTCTGAGCAATCCAGCATCATTAACATTTGCTAATCTGGCTGCTGCCCGAACACTGGCCTTGCCCTGACCATTAGCGTCGATTTGAATCTCTTGTTTTATCTGGTCGATAATTTGAGCGATTTCGATTTGTGACATAACTTTAGTTGGGTGATAATTTTTCCTTGTTGATTAGAGAGAATTAGACATTCACGCGCACCAAACTTTTTTCACCGACCAATGAGAAGCGATTAAACATTGTCGGTGTTTCAGTCAATGTGGGCGATAGCAATTCGACAAGGTAAAACCAAAACTTATCTACAAGTACAACCCCCAGAATCAGCCGTTGTTTTGTGTCATCCCCATAAGAACACAGGATTATTTTCTGCCCCAAAACGAAAGCAGGTTTTTGCACAGTGAGGGTTTCTAACTGCCCAGTCCCAATGATTTGGTGTTCTGTAGCGTGGACAATTTCATCACCACAGATGACTGTATAAAGCCAACACTCATATTTCCATTGCACACCAGAACAATAGCCGAATGTTCTTGTGGTTTTCAGGTAAACTCTCTCTAATAAATTGACATCAACCGTTGGAATTGTTTTGCCCCAAGGTGGGGAAATATACCAACTATTTTTCAGGGTATTAACGTAGTCAATCATGCTTTCTCCTCGTTGATTTTAATTTCAATAAGGTCAACAACCTAAAAATCCTCGGCAATCTCCAACAAAAAGCCGCGTCCCGTGTTCTGCACTTGCACCAGTTCTTTATCCAGCAGAGTTTGAATAACTGAATCGGAGAATTGAAACTGAAGACGGTGCAATGGAACACAACCGCCGCAAAGTCGAATCGAACGCAGCAAATGATTAGCCCTACGGTCAAAGCTGTCTGTAGACTTAGCCATTGTTTGCACCTTGAGTTAATACAGTTAACTGCCGATTGAGAATGCTTATCTGTTGTTGATAAAAGTCAATCTCTGCGGTAATTTGCTGGAATAATTCTTCTGGCGTGAGCGGTTGGATTTGATCCTCTTTCAAGTACGATATTTCATCAGAATTCTTGTTAGGCATCAGCACATAACGCCAGCCATCATCAAATTGTTCAGCTAACTCTGTACCAGAGGGATAGTAATAAAGTCCAAGAATCGTGCCTTGTTCTGTGCGCTGCTCCAAAGTAAAGCGAGGGTAGCCCCAGTGTTGGGGAATGGATATTGTGGGTTGCATATTTGTAATGAGTGAATGATTAAGGGAAGGGGAAAGGGCAATATCAATTCGTAATTTCCAATTCGCAATTCGCAGTTTAATTGCGAAAAAGCGAGTTGCGAATTGGAATTATGCTGTTACAGGCTCCCGTAACCGTTGCCAGTTTTGAGCGGTTAACTGCTCACAGTTAGCCACTTCTGCATCTAGCAACTGCTGTAATTCGTCAGTAGTCAGCTGTTGCAATGGGAGATGCTGCAAGTATTCAGGAGTGGGTTCAGTTGCAAATGAAGTATCTGCCATCGACAGCGATCGCACTGCATCATATACCGAGTTAGAATACTGCTGCTGACCTGAATAACGCCTCTTTACCCACCAGTTCCCGTCAGTGCATCCGACTTGCCCCAGTTTCACGCCGTTGTTGTTGTAAATGCCATCATCAAGAATTTCAAACCCATAATCTTGGCACTCGTTGAAGATATGCGCCATGATTTGGTTTTCAGTCGTGGGGGGTGTTGTTTCTTTCTCCTGCACAGGTAATGAGCCGTCTTTATAGTGAGTGCAGATGAAGCGATCGCAACGCATTAAAGTATTGGCACGAAATAATTCTTTATCGTTGATCATGACTAACCAGCGTTGCGTTAAATGGTTGTCGTCATGGCTGATGCTGGCTACCAGTTTGTCATCAGCGTAATATTCGTGATGGTCAAACGAAATTTCGACTATTGTGAGGGGTTCGGGAGCTATGCCTTGGGCTTGGTCAGCGATGTAGTTGTCGAGTTCGGCTTGGGCGAGGGCTTGGTTGTCGGGGGCAGCAGGGGTGAGTTTCTGAATCTTGCTTGACTGATAGTTAACAATGGCACAAATCCAGGCATCCTTACAGCGTTTGTCGCTTACTTCGGCTGTGCAGGCGATTTCGCTGTAGATTTGCTTGAGTCGGGCAATAGATTTCAGTTGCAGCTGTTGATAAGTGTAAATGGCGTGAGTCATAATTAAGATTCCCTGTACAAATGTATGGGTTTTTCAAAAGGCGATCGCTTCCAAAGTTTCCGAGGCTAAGGGCGATTGCCTTTTGTGATAGTTATATTGTGCTACTCTGCTAACTGATTGTCAACATACTGATTAGCAGTTATTCTGTTAATTGATAGCCTGTATATTGATTGGCTGTTATTCTGTAATCAGATAAGCGTTAATGGAGGTTAATCATTAAAAACGTGTTAGCAGTTTGGATGGAAGCATATATTGATATTTCGCAATGGTGGCCCAAAACTGAAGATGGTAGCCTCTTGTCTGTCTACGCAGTTCATAGGCAGTTTGAGGGTAGCCCGAATGAAGTCACTAGACATACCTTGACTGTCGCCCGTGATGGCAGGCTAAAAAAAGCGGATATCGATAATTTGGTAAAACTAGCAAGGATTTGCTCTGTGCTGTCTGGAGAGTTAGTAACTGTCAATGACATTGTGAAAATTCAAGAGGACTCGTGAAGATGATAATGCCCCACCGAGTTCAATCCCAGAGCATTATTGCCATAACTCACCACATACTTAATCTATTTGTCATTGATTTTGAGCAAATACTATTGAATTAAAGGGGTGGAATGATGGCTAAACCATCTTCTAGGCGTAAAAAAGCCACCTCTGCCGTAGAGATAAATTCAAAATCACTCAGTAACTCTGCAAATGAAGATATCTCTGTTGAGGAAAATCCATCTACAGCAACAATTACGGTTAGTGCTGTTGAAGTAGAGGAATTGACCGACGAGGAACAAAGCGATCGCCTACTCCTGGAGCGGAAAGTAGAACGGGCGTTTTTTGAGGCAGGTAAGGCACTGGCAGAATTGCGCGATCGTCGCCTTTACCGTTCAAGTCACCGCACGTTTGAGGATTATTGTCGCGATCGCTTTGGGCATAGTCGTCGCCAGTCTTATCTTTTAATGGATGCGGCTACTGTTTTTGATAACTTGGTTGAAATTTGTGATCAATTTGATCACAAATTGCCGACAGCAGAGGGGCAAGTCCGACCCATAACTAAACTTGAACCCCAGGAACAGCAGGAAGTGTGGCTAAGAGCAGTAGAACTTGCTGGTGGGAAAGTGCCAACTGGTAGAATCGTCAAAGATGTTGTGCAGCGCATCATGGAGCGTACCCAAGTACCTAATACTTACCAAATCGGTGAAGTCTGCCAAATCTTAGTTAAGGACAACCCGGAACTCAGAGGAATGGGTGGGTGTTGGGCAATTGTCAGCGCAGTGAATGACTTTAGTTGCACCGTGAGAATGTGGGATGGCGAGTACACCGTTGCTTTGCAGCACCTTAAATCTTACAACTACTTACCTGCCGAGTGTGAGCAGATGCAGGTGATTTGCGATCGCATCAATCGGGTGTATTCGAGTGGGCTGGAGGAGTCGGTGCAGAAGTTTCTGGAGTCGTTGGGGAAGCCCAAGCGTGCTTATTTGACGGTGTTGGAAGAAAAAGTGTTGAGTCTTTTAGAGTCGGAATTACACAATAAGGAAAGCTGGGAATAAGGCAGGAATTTATGCGGGAGCATCCACTTTTGGCAGAAACACTCAAATAGCAAGTAAACCATTCAGATAAGCACAACGAACAGAAAGGATTTGGTTGACACTCCCAACATTCCACTGTGCGCCAGAAATTTTCATCCTAGCTCCAATCTGTTTAATAGCAGACTCGACTGCACCAGAACCAATAGAACAAAGTTGTTCAGCTTGGTAATAGCTATAGTTGACAATACGGGAGCAATGTTTTTCGAGATAAGCAATGAAGTTCTTAGCTTGTTTGCCTCGGCAATTATGAAATAAAGCCTTGGCTTCTTCAACTTGACCCTGCCATAAAAGAGTTTCAGCTGCTTTGAGTCGCTTTAAAGAACCACCCACAATGCAAGAGATTTTCCTTGAGATGATACCAATCTAAAATTTCCCAACGCTCAAAATTCTCACTTTTACCAAACTCTTTGACGAGATTCCATACACCATCATGACCATCTCCTAAGCAGACTAACGGGTTAACTAGACGCTGGCTATTGACATAATCAATTAATGATTGGTTGTCATCAAAAAACGCACCATAGTAAATCCCTTGCAGACGAACCGTTTTATAGTCTCGCCAGTGACAGCCTGCTTTCGGCTTACCTCTAAGTCGAACTTTTCCTCCATCTACGCTTACTTCTGAAACTGATTGTAATGCTACGGGTAGTTGAAAATCTTGTGACAGCACTAGTTTTTGTTGCGTTGAGTGACCAACTTTCACTCCTGTTAATGCCTCAATCTCGATTTCTGCTTTTTGATATGATTCATTGGCTGATAGCCTCAAACAACACTTTTGAAGTAATGGACTTAACCTACTTCTTGCTTTTAAACCTAGTCTTTGTAGCTGTTTGGCTTTAAGAGTCAATTCCCCTACTAGGCTTTTAATCTTTCTGGTTTTACCTACTTTTGTTCCAGTTTTTTGTTCGATAAAAAAAGGGCTATTTCTGGGCTGACTAGTTCTAATACTTGACTGCGAACTGTTTTTTCTATGCCTTCGAGGTCTGTCAGCTTACTTTTGTCTGCTTCTTCATACAGCAGTTTTGACAATTCTTGTAAGCAGGCTTTGATCCGTTCTTGTTTCTCTTGGTTCATTGTCAGCGATCGCACAGGGTTATTTCTCTTTACATTTTCCCATAAATGATAAATCTTCCAAAAGTGGATGCTCCCAATTTATGCCAGCGATTAAGTCATCGTCAATGAAGTTTGCTGTTCAAGCCGAGTTTGTAAATCTACAATCAGGTTCTCTCCACTGCGTCGCGCTGACCATAAACCAGAATACTGCAAACCTATATTCCACTCTCCTTGCATATAATCTTCATTTTCTGAAACCATACCTGTATATCTAACTGGTACAGGTGAGGTAACTAAATAACGTTTAGTAAAACTGATAGTGCGCCCAATTACCTCGCCATTGACCTGAGCTTCTCCTAAATAGTTGTCATCCAAAATGGAACCACTAAAAGTATTTCCACTCGGAACAAAGGTTGCTTCAAAGCGACTAGGAATATCATCTTGCCAGTAAGTTCCTAACCAATTACCACTAAGGTCTGCCATATTGTTTCCTAGTAAGGATGTCTATGCGCTCACCCGAATTGAAGTAATTGACGCAGCAGGTAGTTTACTCACTATTGTTAAGCTGAAACCGTCAACCGTCCAACTGTATCGATATTATCGCTGTTGAGTATCGCAGTAAACCCTAGTAAAATACGACAGTAGAAGGGGGAAGGTAACGGCAGTATTCATTGGTGAACGATTATTAGGAATGGCAAGGATTACTCACAGGCGTACTATCATTATGAATTTTAGAGTCAGGGCAATCGCTTGGTCGAGTCGTGGAAGTACATTCCCAAGCGGTTACTGAAGCGGATTTAGTAGATGGAGTGGGAAAAAACGGCAGTGAAGGAGATATTGCAGTTATTAGGAGCGAAAAAATGATAATTCTGAAGCTGTCACCCCAACGGCTGTTGAAATCTCTGGGCTAATCAGCCAAAACAGAGCAATCACCTTTTATTAGAGCGAAAAGGTATATCCCGCTTGAAAACGTGAAACTCTTGCTGTGGCTGGGTGTAGACGGTTGGGTGCAGGGTGTAGGAAAAAAAATCAGAAAAGCCAAAATTAAGTCCAACCTTAATAAATTCCTTTATTACTAAACCCCACACCCATAGCTGTTATATTCGATTTAGCTTTAAGGGGCGTGCCATTCGGTTTTGTAACAATGTACTAAGGATGAATAATGCCGGAGTAAATAGCGACGACGCTTAGAATAATCACGCTAGTAACCAGGGTGAGGGCAATACGAAATCCCTTATTAGGCAATTGTTCGCGGGTAAGCACGCTATCTGCTTGTACCTGAGTTAATGGCTCAGTTTTTGATTCGGGCTGAATAGGGGAAGTAGTATCCTTTGACAAAGGAGCTTTACTCTCGAATTTTGTTGTTTCAGCTTCTGGTGATTGCATAGATTTTTGTTGATTTTTTGGGCTATCTTTACAATTGTTAATAAAGTTTTTAATTAATACCTCTTTCTTAAGAAAAGTTTTGCTAGAGAATATACTTCTACTAAAGGATTAGTAAATGTAAAGCTAAACCTAATTAATGTGATCTGGGCGAAAACAAGAGGTTTAGTAGACGGTGTACAACGAGCCGAGGGTAAAGTACCACTTATCGCATTGTTAAATATGGGTGCATATGGGTGCAACAAATTATGGAACGCACCCAATTGGCGAAGTGTGCCAAATACTAGCAAAAGACAACCCAGAACTCAGAGGCAAAGGTGGGTGCTGGGCGATTGCCAGCGCAGTGAATGACTTTAGTTGCACGGTGAAAATGTGGGATGGCGAGTATGCTGTTGGGTTGCAGCACATGAAGTCCTTCAATTATCTACCTGCCGAGTGTGAGCAGATGCGGGTGATTTGCGATCGCATCAGTCGGGTGTATTCCGATTCGCTGGAGGAGACAGTTAAAAATCTGTTGCAGTCGTTGGGGAAGGTGAATCGGGCTTATTTAACGGCTGTCGAAGAGAAATTGTTGAATGTACTGGAGTCTGAATATGGGAGAGAGATAACACCCTAAACAATTTTGGCAAATTGGCATCCAATGTCTTTGGGTTGCAGTTTCAATGGAGTTAGCAACACAACGGGACAGTGAAGAAGTTGTACGAGGGAAAAGATAAAACTTCCCGCTTCTTGACATCCAGCTATGCCAGTTGTTTTGTTGAGTGCTGTAGAACCCCTCTACATGATTCATACAGCGCTCAACAAAGTTCAGTTCCCACGCTACAACTGGCTAGAAATTAACAAAACTCAATAGAATTTCAGAAGATGTAGATAACTGGCATTTCTCTAAGAGCGATGCCTGCTTTGGGCTACGCTTACGCATCAGTAGATTGCAGAACCGCGAAAATTTGGAAAATGCCCTAAGTGCTGTGTTGAAGTACTTGGGAGAGTTGAAGCGACTGTATTTGACGGAGGTAGAAGAGAAGGTGTTAGGTTTGATTGAGAAAGAATATGGAATTGATGATAGATTTGGCTTTGAGCTAAATAATGTTTATGACCGTAACTACCTATAAATGGACAATTAAACGTTATCACCAAGCAATAGAGGCAGGTATCTTTGATGACCAGTCCATTGAACTATTGCGTGGCGACCTGATTGTTATGCCCCCAGAACGAGAACCTCACGCCTACTACAACACAGAAGCAGCTGATTATCTTCGTACACTGCTTGGTGAACGGGTAAAAATCCGCGATGCCAAACCGATTACCTTACCCAACGATTCAGAACCTGCTCCCGATGTTGCGATTGTCAAACCTTTAGGTGAGGTCTACTTAGAACACCATCCTTACCCAGAAGATATCTTTTGGGTTATTGAATTTTCCAAAGCCACCCTGAGCAAAGATTTAGGTGACAAAAAAGACATTTATGCTGAGGCTGGTATTGTTGAATACTGGGTTGTCAACCTGAAGACTCCGCAGTTAAAAGTATTTCGTGACCTAAAAAATGGGGAATACAAAACCGAACTGACATTAACCACAGGTACTATTTCACCCCTTTGCTTTCCTGATGTATCTGTCCAAGTTCAGCGTCTTATAAGTAAGACGTAGTGCAATGCATAATTGAAAGGACGAAAGTATTACCAAACACCTACTAAATCGGCGAAGTCTGCCAAATCCTTGCTCTTGACAACCCAGAACTCAGAGGAAAGGGTGGCTGTTGGGGGATTGTCAGCCAAGCAAATGAGTTCAGTTGCACTGTGAGAATGTGGGATGGCGAGTACGCCATTGGGTTGCAGCACCTCAAATCTTACAATTACCTGCCTGCCGAGTGTGAGCAGATGCGGGAGATATGTAATCGCATCAGTCGAGTGTATTCGAGTGGGCTGGAGGAATCGGTGCAGAGGTTTTTGGAGTCGTTGGGGAAGGTGAACCGTTCTTATTTGACAGCTTTGGAAGAGAAAGTGTTGAGTTTGCTGGAAGCTGAAATTGCAAATTAACGTTTGTTAAATAATGTTTGACTGTCCTCCTCGTTACTTCCGGTTGAAATAGGCTATTTATGTAATGCTAAGGGGATTTACCAAGATGCCAAAAAAGAGCCAGAGCAATTCTTTGAGTAAGATTAAACAAGAAACCTCTGTTGGTTCGCGCATCTTTGAAGCACTTACAGAAAGGGAAATTTCCCAGCTACTGGATGAATTATTTGCGATTTTATCCGACGAACAGCGAGTAACTGTGTTTGCTAAACTGCAAGGGAATACCCAGGAGACTTTAACTCAAATCATCGCTCCACCTCAAACAGTAGAACAGGTAAAAATAAGCAAAGCACAACCAATTTCTTTGGCAAAATTAGCTCAAACTTGGTCTCAATTATGGGGAGAATGGAATCAGATTATTTGGCAAGCATCACAGTCAGAGGGAAAATATATAGTCCAAGAAGCAAGCTGGGAAGAACCTTATTTTGATGACTGTACTTTTGTTGAAGATTTAGAAGCAGTTGCACAAAAGATGAAGCCATTGGTAAAAACGGCTTTTGAGAATGGCTTTAGTAATGACGATGGTTTTGCAGCCAGTTTGTTGTCAGCAGAAAGTGAAATCTCTAATGGTATACCCGACTGGATGGAAATTGCTAATGGTATTCATTTGGAAGGAGCGACAACAAGTAGCTTGTTGGAATGGGAATGGTTATTGGTGCAGTCACAAGGACAAAATGGGTTCAAATTAGCTCAAAGAATTAGGGAATTGGATGAGGAATTTTACCACACCAGTTTAGATGATGATGCTGTGATCGATTTCTTTTCCAATTTACCTGATGTTGAAAAAAAGTTAATTTTTGACGGATTGACAGCCAATCGAGAAGTTTCTCTGTGGAAGCATGACTTAGAGAATACTTTTTCTTATTGGCATATAGTTTACATGGAATTGATGCAGCAATTTGCAACCCCAGAGATATATTTGAACAATCTCCGGGCGACTATTTCCCAGGAATGGCAAAATGGTTTACCTGTAATCGAGGATTTGTTGGCTAAACAAGAATATAGAGAAAGTCTTACAGTGATTCAAGAGACTTTGGATGCGTTATTAAAAAACAAACCTGACTTGAATCCCTGGATACCGGAAAACTCGCTGCTATTTGTTGCTGTGGATGGATTTTCTTACGCTCCTGGGAATTGGGAAAAGGAAAAAACTTTACTTCGCTATTATCAGCAAGCTGTTCGAGAATTGGGAGAAATCGAACGGGTGAATGCGTTGTCAATTCAATATATTACTTTTGAATGTTGTTACGACTGGTCGAGTATGTTCAAAGCTTTTGCTGAGATACCAGTTAATAAAGAGACTCAGCAAGCCTTGTTTACATCTTGGCGTGAATCAATAATTAAACGTGGTACACCATACAGATATTCATATTTTTATACAAATCAAAAACCCTTAGATACTTGGTGGTTGCATTGGTTGCTCGATAGTATTACAACTGAGGAAAAAGGACATACTTGGTTTAGGCAACAAATTATCGAGTGGTTGGAGAATTTACCTGAAGATGAAGGACAACTGGGTGGGGAATATAGTATTTTACATTTGTTAACAAAAGATTTGACCGAGATAAAGTATCAGGGAAAATCCCCCTATCCTAAGTTTTATGAGATTGTGATTCTACCAAACCAACTATCGACACGGGATGATATTTCTAGGAGAACGTATCTCCAAGAATATGCACCCCCTGATTTGTGGGAAAGAGTGATGGCTTATTGGCAAGCAAATTTACACAACTTTGTACCCAGACCGGACTCGTCTCAAAGCTCGGATTATACGAAAAATGCACAATGGATGTCTGCCTTGAAGGAGTTAGCACCGCAGAGTTATGATAGTTTGTTGTCCCAATGGAAAGTCCAGCATAAGCGACGACCTAATTTGTGGAAAGCGATGAGAAATTTGGGATTGGATTGATGTAAAGCATTAAGCT
>NZ_NOLK01000093.1:0-30711 GCF_002245985.1 Nostoc sp. 'Peltigera membranacea cyanobiont' 232 | reverse complement strand
GCCCCCTCTACTCCCCCTGCCCCCTCTACTCTCTAATGAGCATTCGGAATCAGCCGACCACAGGGATAAGTAGCTGTTTGCTGTGAAGCACTATCAGCCACTGCTGCGGGAATCCGATCTGATGGTTGGTTTTTGGCTGCTAGATAGTCTTTTTGCAGTTTATCCAAAATGGCTTCTCGCTTGTCGTACACACGCTTTAGGGGACGAGGCTGGCACTTATTCAAGACGTATGCCGTTACCAGTGGTAGAGCGATCGTGCTATCGGTATAACAAACAATTGTGTTAGGTAACTCTTCTGGGTCAATCTTACCCCAACTGACAGCTTCCGATGGGGTTGCTCCAGACAAACCGCCTGTATCTGGACGTGCATCGGTAAACTGGATAAAGTAATCGTGTCCTCGTTCTTCTAGTCCTAGTACCTCGTGAAGTTGCGGTTGAGTTTGGAGCAAAAAGTTCTTAGGACTACCGCCACCGAGAATTACAGCTGCACTTTTACCTCCTGACTCACGGGCATTATATGCGATCGCAGCCGTTTCATTTACGTCAATTGATGGATCTAACACCAACTGCGAACCTTCCAAAGCCAAAGCCGCCACGTTCATTCCAATAGAGCTATCTCCAGGAGAAGACGTATATATAGGCACACCATACTCATAAGCAGTAGCCAGTAAGCAGGAATGCTGCACACCCAGTTGCTTTTCTACTTCCCGAACATACTTACCCAGCAAATGGTGAAACTCAGCAGTTCCCATCCGCTTCTGAAACGCTTCCCCTTGCAGAATCTTGCGGATGAACGCATCAGTTTCTAGTAGCACATCGTAACCAAAGATAATGTCATAAATGCGAATCGTCCCTTCCTGGCGCAGTTTCACATCATCCAAAAACGGATTACCAGCAAAGAGTTCAAAACCCAAACCGTAGTGCATATCGTGGTAAAGATTTGCACCAGTGCTAATCATCCAGTCAATAAAGCCATTGCGAATTAAGGGTGCAAGCGCTGAAACCCCAAATCCTGCTGGTGTCATCGCACCGGAAAGGCTAACTCCCACCGTGACACCTTCCGTTAGCACGTCACGACTCAGAAGCTGGCAGATTTCCCGCAACCGCGCTGAGTTGTAAGCGGTGAAGTATTGATCGATCAAATCCACTACATTGATATCATTTGATATAGGTGTAGGTGCAATTTTTTGACCCAGTTGTTTAGACATTTTGGCACTCCCGAACAGTAAACACGCGGAACCTAATGTTTGATTCAACGCCATTTCAATAGTTTTAGCTTATAAATTATAATAAATGTTCATTTAATGCTCAAATATTATACTTTAAGTAATATATTAGTAACTATAGGTATAAGATATTACTAGTCATCAATGCTCAATATATGCTCACACACTAATCATCTCGTATAAACTCCAAATAATACTCTAAGTCTAAACCACACCTTACCATACAAGGATTCTGGCTATTTTTAGCGCTACGGCACTTATTTTTAACTCCGAGATTCCATCATTCCTTTGCCAGTACTAAGTTGTAGGGCATTTTTGGCGGAAGTTAGAGCGAATCCCCAAAGGGTTATTTCTGAGGTGATGAGGCTTGTGGCTGTTCACCAGCAGCCGGCTGCTGCACGAGGTAGCCTAAGAGCGCGGTAGCAAATCCGCCAATGGTGTCTGCAATCTGGTGATTAATTACGCCAGCACTCCCAAGTAGGCTAGAGCCACCTGCGATTAAACCAAGAATGGTGCTGAGGGTGTTCAGGGCTGATTTAGACATAATAATTGACCTTTGTTAGTAGTTAAGAGTGTTTTTGATTTCCAATCAAGTAAGCTTTGAGTTCTCGCAGTTCGTTGTCTATGCCATCAAGCTGGCGTTCAAGCCGATCAAATCCAAAAGCAATATTTTTGGAGATGTCTAGCTGGTTATTGACAAGATGATTAAAATCACGCTTTTCGTTTAAAGCTTTTTCGGCATCTTTTACAGCTTTAAAACTATTTTGGGATGTCCAATTACTGGAGGTTCACTATTTTCTTTACTTTCATAGAAAATTTATGAACAGTTGCTGCAAAGGTCATAACGCTTAATACTTTCTCTAAATATGTATTTTGAGCGATATTCGTAATTAGACCGGGTATTCCACCAGTAACAGAAGCACCAAGCTTACTGTTAATGATATTTAGTAATGCCAATTGTGCAGCATTACTAGCAGTACTCACAATATTAAAAATGCTCGTACATAGAGCAAATATCGGTGCTAAGGCAGCAGATATTTTAGCCCCAATACCAGCAGTGAAGCTTCTAGTTTGAGTGTGTTGTTCAATTATTAAAGCTTTTAGACTTGCAATGTCTGCTGGGTTCACGTCCTTGCCGGGTTTGCCGGGAATTCCAATACCTGGTCTACCGTTGCTACCATTTCTACCAGGGTCGCCCTTATCGCCCTTTGCACCTGGGAGGGTGACAACCGTTGTAACGCCGTTCAATCCTGGTAGTCCCCTTTCACCTTTATCCCCCTTGTCTCCCTTGACACCAGGCAATCCCGGTATACCTTGCAAGCCGCGCAGAGACTTAATCCGCTGATAAAGTGCGATCACTGTAAGTGCCGTAGTCAGTGCTACTCCTGCCTTGCCCAAAGCATCACCAGCGATACTAATTTTACCTTATGCTATGACGAGAGCCAGGAAACGGCAAAGGCTTATACAGCAGCCTGCACACCAGATTTTTTTGTGTTTGACGAGCAGCGCCAACTTGTTTATCGGGGACAATTAGATGATAGCCGCCCCAGTAATGGTAAGCCTGTAACGGGCGCAGATTTACGGGCAGCCATTGAAGCAGTGCTGGCGGGTCAACCTGTTACAAGGGAGCAAAAGCCGAGTGTTGGTTGCAATATTAAATGGAAATCTGGAAACCAACCCAGTTATTTTGGTTAAAAGCGATTGGGCATGGGGCAAAACAGTTCTGAGTAAAGAAGTGAGATTTCCCACTCAGCACGGGCTAAACGCCCCGTTATCTATGCATAGCAATCATCACGGGCATGGGGCATTGGGTATTTATCCCTGTTCCCCATGACTATCAGTGTTTAATTTCCAAATTAAGTATGTAGCATCCTAGTTGGACTTTTTCTGCCCACAATTCATATTCCAGACGCAAATGTTCTGGCAAGGGATGTCCGTTGAGAGTTAGGCTACTAGTAAAATTTCGCAAACGAATCGGATCGTTAGGTTGTAATGACTCAGTTGGCAACCAATAGCGACTAATACCATAAACCCCCTGTTCCCAAAAGTGACGGTAACTCACTTGAGCGTTACCTTGCATAGTCATAATGACCCGGTAAGGAGAAATCTCCAGCCACAAAATTCTGGGACTGTTAGGGGCGTAAGCTTTGCTTTTACTTTGAGGAAGTGTATCCTCTGGACTTACTACACTCTCTACTTCGCAGCTAATTAAGGGTGGTGCAGTCAGCAGCAAATGGAATCTATCAGTATCTTTTTGATACAATGTCGCGGCAGTTTCGACAACAGACCAGATTGGTAGGTCAGTGGAAATAAGTGATAAGCACACGGGTTTGCGGTGATGGGTCAGCATGGGAGCGATAAGGGCTAAAAGCTATTGAACAAAGTAAAATGAATACTCTAGCTGTCTAATAGGTCAGGGTAAGAAACTAAATAGTAAAACAGGCTTAATATTAATGAATCTGCTGATTTGTTAAGCTACACAAATCCTTATAGAAATAGGTAGAATGTCAGCTTAGACAGCAAAAAGGGTACTTTTTCTAGAGAGCTAATTCGTAAGTAAAGCTTGTAAATATTCTAAGGCTATAGCCTCAAAACAGTGGAAGTCATTTTCGATGCTCAGAAATCTTCTTGAGGGAGACTTACCATAAATTGGAGTAAGTTTCATACAGCAAAAAGCGATAGTATACCAGACAGGAAGTCACCAGAAGCGACAAATTAAGTCGCTGATGAACTTCCGGTGTATTCACAAGCCAGTTTATCCTAATGTCGGCTTCTGTTATAACCGTAGAAACTCACGAAGACTTTTCATCACAAGTTAATTATTCTGTAGCCTTCTTTTAGGCTATCTTTACACGATCGCATTTGGATGACATGGATACTAATACCAATTCTCTAGGAGGATTTACAAAGTCAGGTTTGGCAAGACTTGGAGCAAAATCCCTTTGTTCTATGCAACCTCACTATTAATCGGTATCACCATACTCTAATGTTGGATGCTCTAGTTAACTGCTACGCGTCTACGCAACGATCGCAATCTCAAGCGAAGTAAACTAGAATCTATATCTACTTATTTTGGAATGGGCGTTGAAGTAGGGGCGAAGGATGCTTTAGCTTATCCTGTCTCCCCTACAGCTTGCAATGATTTTCTTGGCTCTCCAATCTTGTTACTTAATCATTGCTGTTAAGGATTTTGGGAACTTTGAAAAATTCGCCTTCCTGTTCAGGCGCACTGTTAAGAATGCTTTCCCGGTCAGGATAGGGTTGCAATCGATCCTCTCGTGTAATATTGCTGACATCAATTGCCCGTGTTGTTGGGGGCACATTACTGACATCAAGTTCATCCAACTGTTGAATATAATCCAGAATACTTCCTAACTGGGTAGTGAATTGTTCCTCTTCTTCTGGAGTCAATTCTAAACGAGCAAGATTAGCTACTTTATGGACTTGTTCTTGGTCAATCATATTTTTTTAGTTAGGAGTGAGGAGTTAGGAGTGAATGATTCATAATTCCTAACTCATCATTTTTAGAAGAATACGTCAATTTGCGATCGCCCGGTGGTTTTTAGCCAGTTTTGAGCTTCGATGTAGTTATTGGGAGCCATGCGAATAGCTCGAATCCAATAGTCTGCGGCTTGGTCAAAGAGTGCTTCGCCAGCCTCGTTATCTCCACTTTCTTTTTCCTTTTCGCCTTGGTAGTGGTAAATCACGGCGATGTTATTTAAAGCTTGGGGCATCCGTGGGTTTAACTCAATTGCCTGGTGATACAGTTCTAAAGCTTTATTGTGGTCGCCATTACTGGCATAGATTAGCCCCATATTGTAGAGAATATAGCCGCGATCGTTGGTATCTTCCTCTAGTGTTAGAGCTTCTTCATAGTATTCCAATGCTTCAGCGTATTCCCCTTCTGCTTGGGCCGACATGCCATCTCGATAATAAACAAACGCTTCTTTTGCTTTTTTGTTAGTTGGTAGGATCTTCAGAATGATATCCGCCATCACTGTAAAGGATTTGTCAACAAAATTATCGTTTTTTTGTGTTCTAGGCATATTTTTCTCTGGGTATGGGGCATGGGGCATTGGGCATGGGGCATTGGGCATTGTTCCCTCATCTCCCCAATCCTCTAGCACGCTCAATAGTTAATTTAACTGATTTGTGGGGACATTCTTTTCACTTAATGGGATGATGCACTCTGGACTATGATGCCGAGAGTTGTTTACCAAAGTGCTAACTGGATAGCCAGTCATTGCTGGCGCTGGATAGGGACGCAATAGCTCCTGTAGGGTTTGAGGCGTTTGCACTTGAGAATCTAGCCATAAATCGTAATCTTGTGGCTCTAGAATTACTGGCATCCGCTCGTGGATAGGTTGGAGTAATTCGTTAGCTGCCGTTGTCAAAATTGTACAAGAAATTACTTCCTCGTTAGCAGGCGTTCCCGCTTCGGGTTGCCGTAGGCATCGCCATCTCTCCCACAAACCGGCAAAAGCGAAGGGTTGCCTATCTTGAAGACGAAAATAAAATGGCTGCTTTTTACCTTGTTGGCGTTGCCACTCATAAAAGCCATCAGCTAGTACTAAACAGCGTCGATGCTTAAAAGCCGAGCGAAAAGCTGGTTTTTCGGCAACAGTTTCTGCCCTAGCGTTAATCAGCTTTGCCCCCATTCCTGCATCTTTCGCCCATGAGGGAATTAATCCCCAATACAACTGTTTAAATTCACGCTTTTCGCTTTCAGGGTTTCGTAACACTGTTGCCACCATTCGCGTCGGTGCAATGTTAAAATCGGCAGCTAAATTCAGAACTGGCTCAACATGAAAAACTTGAGCTAAAGCTTCTGCTGACTGGTTTAGAGTAAATCTTCCACACATACTTTTATTCTCGACCGCTGACTCAACTAAACATCTCAATCTAGAACTCAATCAAATATTATTTTTATTTTCTCAGATAATTTTCTCTAGTACTCAAAAGCTAAGTTTTAAAAGAAATTATCCGGTTTTGGGAAAATTTTTTGGTAAGATATTGTATTTTAAAGCTTCACTTATCAACATATTGTTAACTGTATTTTAGCATGGAACTACTGCGTTTGTACGATTTTTTACCTTCCGGTAATGGTTATAAGATACGTCTTTTATTCACACAACTAGGTATGCCTTTTGAGAGAGTAGAGCTTAACATTTTAAAAGGCGAGACTCGAACACCAGAATTTTTAAGTAAAAATCCTAACGGGAAGATACCTATTCTAGAAATTGAGCCAGGGAAATACTTGGCAGAATCAAATGCTATATTGGTATATCTGAGTGAAGGTACAGAATTTTTACCTTATGACCGCTTTTTACGAGCGCAAGTGCTGCAATGGTTGTGTTTTGAACAGTATAGCCACGAACCATTTATTGCTACATTAAGATTTTGGATTTCTATTTTAGGTAAAACTGAAGAATATAGTGAAGTTATTAAGCAAAAACGCGAACCAGGTTATGCAGCACTTAACTTGATGGAAAAACACTTAACCTCTCACATTTTTTTTGTGGGAGAGCGTTACACGATTGCTGATATTTCCTTATTTGCTTACACTCATGTAGCGGACGAAGGTGGGTTCGATTTAACACAATTTCCTGCTATTCAAACTTGGATAGAAAGAGTCAAAGCTCAACCAAGATACATTAGTATTACACAAGCATAACTTGAGCAATTAAATTAAAGCGAACAGCTATTTATATCCACGTAACAATAAGTAAAGAGCCAGAGAACTAACTCTCTGGCTCAAGGTTGGAGACAAAAAAATCATCAAATAAAGGCTAACTTGGTTAAGAACCTAAATTCTTCCCAGGTTATGTAGCCCTAAAACAGCGCCTACTCCTAAGATATGACCAAAGGCGGTGCTTGCTAAAAGGGCTGGTAAACCAAAACCACCAAAGAGATTAGCTGAGGGTAGTCCTGGTTCTGCATTGGGATATTTGATGGTAGATTTAGCAAAAGCAATGGCAATGATATTAGCAATAATGATAATCAGTCCAACTGTCGGACTCCATTGCAGGGGTGTGGTTGCAGCAGCGAGTAAGGTTGAAGTAAACACCTGATTTGCTCCTGAGATTTATTAATGATTGAAAATATAATCTGAAACTTTCCGACGCAAATTCAACAAAATACCCAATTTTGCATCAATATTTAACAGTTATTCTCACTACTTAATACAACTCGCTCTCAATGTGGTGAGTTAACTGTGCTAGCTGGTTTGAATTTCAACTTCAGAAGTCAGCAGTTAATTTGTTTAAAATTATACCTACTTTTCAAATAGCCAGGAGAATTATATAGAGGTTTATACAAAGCAAATTTTAGTCACAGTCTTCGCGTTGCAAAAATAACATATAGTTTTGACAGTGAGCTACTTAGCTACATTCGAGATTTATTGTAAACTTTAAAAATTATAATTTAAGCTTATACTTGACTTTGTAGTTAATTTTTTATTTTCCTGGTTGCTCTACACCCACTAGAGAAATCAAAAATTTCATCCTCCTGTAGTTAGATTTGTTGGGCGTAGTGAATATAATTCCTAACCCCTAACTCCTACTATCACTTTGTGCAACTAACGTTAATGCGTCTATCAAGGGAATTATATCTGCATAAATAAAAATATAATTTTTATCTATCAAAAGTATGAGATACAAGTAAAGATTTTCCTCTATCTAAAGAAATTAAATATAAATAATTCACCGAAAATTATACTTCTGGCAGAAGATGTTAAAAGAAAATATATTAGATATATTAAACTAAAATAAATATTCATCAAGGTTCCTAAACAATTCAGGTGAGTGTGCTATACACGAACTTGGAACAGTCTAAAGCTTTGTTAAAATCAGCAACACACAAACTATGAACTCTACCGAAAAACGTATCGCCTTAATTTCCGTCCACGGAGATCCGGCGATTGAAATAGGGAAAGAAGAAGCTGGGGGACAAAATGTTTATGTGCGCCAGGTGGGTGAAGCACTAGCGCAGCTGGGATGGCAAGTTGATATGTTTACCCGCAAGGCGAGTCTGGAGCAAGACTCAATTGTTAAACATAGCGACAATTGTCGAACTATTCGTTTAAAAGCTGGGCCTCTTGAGTTTGTGCCACGAGATGAGATTTTTGAATATCTGCCAGAATTTGTGGATAATTTCCTCAAATTTCAAGTAAAAAATGAGATTACATACCAGTTAGTTCACACTAACTATTGGCTCTCTAGTTGGGTAGGAATGCAATTAAAGAAAATCCAACAGAGTAAACAGGTTCATACCTACCACTCATTAGGAGCAGTCAAGTACAATACTATAGAAAATATTCCTCTAATTGCTAGTCAGCGATTAGCTGTGGAAAAACAGGTGTTAGAAACAGCAGAGCGAATTGTGGCGACAAGTCCGCAAGAACAGCAACACATGCGATCGCTAGTTTCCACTGAAGGTAACATCGATATCATTCCCTGCGGCACAGATATTCAACGGTTTGGTTCCATTGGGCGAGAAGCAGCCAGGGCCGAAATGGAAATTGCCAAAGATGCCAAAGTTGTATTATATGTAGGACGTTTTGACCAACGCAAAGGTATAGAAACCCTAGTGCGTGCAGTAAACGAGTCTGGGCTGCGTGACTCCAAGAATCTCAAGCTAATTATTGGTGGTGGTAGTACTCCAGGTAACAGCGACGGTATTGAGCGCGATCGCATTGAGCAAATCGTCCAGGACTTAGGAATCACTGACTTGACCATCTTTCCTGGCCGTCTCTGTCAAGATATTTTACCAACTTATTACGCAGCTGCCGATGTCTGCGTTGTTCCTAGTCATTACGAACCCTTTGGACTGGTCGCCATCGAAGCAATGGCAAGCGGTACACCAGTTGTGGCTAGTGATGTCGGCGGACTTCAGTTTACTGTAGTTAATGAAGAAACTGGTTTATTAGCGCCACCACAAGATGTAGGTGCTTTTGCGTCTGCCATTGACCGAATTCTCTTAGATCCAGAGTGGCGAGATGAATTGGGTAAAGCTGGCAGAAAGCGTGTCGAAAGCAAATTTAGTTGGCATGGTGTCGCAACTCAGTTGAGTGAACTTTACACCCAATTGTTGGAGCCATCAGCAAAAGAACCTGCATTGCTTGTTAAATAGTGTTTCAAGCAACCTAATATACTTCAAATAAAATCATCTTACATACCGATAAATTCTTTTGGAGAGAGACGCAAGATTTTGCGTCTCTAGATTTTTTATGGGATCAATTGGGGGATGCCTACATTATTAGAGATGATAGAAGTATACTGAGCATCGACCTTTGAACGCGAACGGCTATGCAACCAGTTGACTTCACCACCCTTACAGCTACTTGTAGCGAAATACGCGCTAACTGGCTGCCCTCGCGCACAGAACAGGTTTATCAGCGCGATCGCTACACTATTGCCATCGCATTACGCACCCTGAAACAGCGTGATTGGCTACAGATTTCTTGGCATCCCCAAGCTGCACATATTTGCATCGGCGATCCGCCACCGCGATCGCCAGATACTTTTACTTTTAGCCAACAATTAATACACCAATTGGGTGGTTTGGCCCTGGTAGGTATTGAAGCGATCGCCCCTTGGGAGCGTGTTATCGATTTGCAATTTGCCCGTCGTCCAGGAGAAAGCGCCTTATATCATGTCTATGCAGAAATCATGGGCAAATATAGCAACGTCATTCTTACCGATGCCAGCAATATAATTATCACCGCAGCCCATCAAGTAAGTCAGCAGCAATCTAGTGTCCGTCCTATCCAAACCGGACAACCTTATGAAACACCACCCAAACTGACTGGAACTGTCCCCAGTTTGAGCGAATCCCAAGAACGTTGGCAAGAACGGGTAACTTTAGTGCCAGGAGCAATCAAGCGGCAATTGCTGAAAAGTTATAGTGGTTTGAGTGCAGCATTACTAGAGTTAATGCTGCTAGAAGCAAATATCGCACCAGAAACATCCACCGATACTCTCAACCCCGACGATTGGCGACGGCTATTTGAGCGTTGGCAAGAATGGCTGCAAGCTTTAGATTCCAAGAAATTTCAACCCGCTTGGACAAAAGATGGCTATACCGTCATGGGTTGGGGTGTAGTTGAAAAAGTTAAAGATATCCAGGAGTTGCTCAACCGTTACTACAGTAACCAAATTGACCAACAGCTATTTTCCCAATTGCGCCATCAGTTAAGTCAGAAATTGAATAATATTCTGACAAAATTACGGAATAAAGCTCAAACCTTTACAACGCGCTTGCAGCAATCAGATCGAGCCGATGAATATCGACAAAAAGCTGATTTATTGATGGCTCACCTGCAAAACTGGCAACCGGGGATGAAAGAAATTATCCTTGCTGATTTTAATACAAATTTGCCAGTAGCGATCGCTCTGTTGCCAGAGAAAAATGCCGTCCAAAATGCCCAAAGTCTTTACAAACAGCACCAAAAGCTCAAACGCGCTCGTTCTGCTGTTGAACCGCTACTGTTAGAAGTACAGACAGAAATTGAGTATTTAGAACAAGTAGAAGCTGCGATCGCTCAGATAGATACCTACCAAACATCTGAAGATTTACGAGCTTTAGAAGAAATCCGCGAAGAGTTGATTGGGCAAAAGTATCTAGAAGATCCAGAATACCGCAGCCGTAGCGCAAATGAACCTCCCAGCACCAACTTTCATCGTTACCTTACCCCCAGTGGTTTTGAAGTATTAATCGGCCGCAACAATCGCCAAAATGACCAATTAACCTTTCGTGTAGCTGGGGATTATGACATCTGGTTCCACGCTCAAGAAATTCCAGGGAGCCATTTACTCCTACGGCTAGAACCCGGTGCTGTGGCAGAAGAAGCTGATTTGCAATTTGTAGCTAATCTTGCAGCTTACTACAGTCGTGCCCGTCAAAGCGAGCAAGTGCCAGTAGTTTATACCCAGCCAAAACACGTCTACAAACCCAAAGGAGCAAAACCGGGAATTGCCATTTACAAGCAGGAGAGCATCCTCTGGGGAAAACCACAAATAGTCATTGGTCATTAGTCATTGGTCATTGGTCATTAGTCATTGGTCATTGGCAGAATGAAAAATTACATCTTTTCCCCTGCTTCCCCTGCTTCTTCTGCCATCTATACCCTGCGATTTGCTGAATTACTCTAATAGATAGAGGCTTTTAAGTTTTGCTCATATCTTTTTTTGATGAATATTCAGGAAAAAACTGTGTTGACTGTTACAATATTGTTAAGAAAAGTTGCCCGTTGCATTTTGGGAACGCGCAATTGGGTTTTAACTCTCTTGAGAAGACAACGCAAAAAACATTTTCTAGACCAGCTGTGGGAGGCTGGTCTTTTTGTCTTCACCTACTAACCATATATTGTGATGATGGGATATTGGGCTTAATTGAAGCGATCGCCTGAAATAGATTTTACACTTAGGTGCATTTAGCTCTTAACAAATGTCCACTCCAACACCTTGATGGGGGCTGACTGAAGTGCTTGACTCAGTTCAGCGCTGCTTTCAAATTTTACCTGAAACAAGTCACAGGCTTCGACGTTGACCGCAAATTGTTTTTCCCGATCCGGACAAGGTTTGACAGTAACTAAGCCATCAAGACGCTGCATGATGTCGTAGCGCTGCTCGTTGGGGCCTTTGCCTTTGCTAATTTCTAAAAACCGCTCATCGTTAGGTAGTTCCTGCTGACAGAGGATGAGAGAAAGGCGATCGCACCATTGCATAAATGCACAGCCTGCATCAACCCATACAGACTTTTGCGGTTTTGGCCTATCAGCTGGCTCATATCATAATATATAGCAGAAAGGCTGTTTTGATTTAACGTTGCCAAAGCAAAAAGCTCATTGGCCTTTTGCTTCAGACAGTGCATTCAATGCCAGGAACCGGACTTGAATCGGTGACACGAGGATTTTCAGTCCTAGCTCAAGTTTACTAAAAAGTCATACACAGCAAGTATTCTACGTTAAACACTTATCTATAATGTTCCACTGGATGCAAGTCTACTGCGATAATAGTACTGTAGACACGCAAAACAGAGGTTGATATGAGAGAAATTACACCAAGGAATAATAAAGGAGCTATCATCATTCGATTCACTTTTAGCGGTAAGGAATATTGCTTTAGCCCAATACCGGGTAGCAAGTATTTTGACCCACTAGCACTTGCAAAAGCTGAGGAAATTGCTAACCGTATTCGCCAAGACTGCATAACCGGGTATTTTGACTCTACATTGACAAAGTACAAGCCAAATGCACTCCAAGGCAGAACAAAGGAAGCAGCCATCAGAGATGCTGAGGAAGCAAAGGAAATTATTGCTGCAAGGCTGTCAGTGAATGCAGTCGATTTATTGCAATTGTTTGAGGATTACACGCTGTTCAAATCTAAAACTTTGAAATCTAACAGCATGATTGACTACGACCGCATCAAAAACAAGATTAAAAAATGTCCTCATAAGCTCGTTAGAGACGCTGTAGATATAATGCAATGGCTAGTAAATGACCACAAAGGTACATCCACTAGCAGCGTAGAGAAGCAATGGAAATTAATAAATGCTTGCTGTAAATGGGGTGTTGCCAGTGGTAAATTACAGTCAAACGCTTTCGAGAAACTTAGAAATTTAATTCCATCGACGAAAAAATCAGCTACTCAAGATGACATTAACCCGTTTAACGATGGTGAACGTAAGCAGATTATTCAAGCGTTCTACGTGAGTGACAACTATAAATACTATGCCCCCTTGGTAGAATTCCTATTTATTACAGGTTGCCGTCCAGAAGAAGCGCTAGCACTGCAATGGAAGTATATAAAGGGAGGAAAGGTAACATTCTGTCAGAAGTTAACAGCAAGTGGTGAGATAGAGTCAGGTACTAAAACACAAAGTAAACGCTCTATTACGGTCAATGAACGGATGGCATCTGTTATCAGGGATATTAAACCAGAAAAATATTTACCAGATGATTTCGTATTCCCAGCCAAGAAAGGCGGGTTTATTGACTGGCATAACTTTGCTAATAGAGCATGGAAGTCAGTCCTTGAGACTCTACCAGATATCGAATATAGGAACCCTTACCAGATGAGACATACTGCTATAACAATGATGGTTAGGAGTGGTGTTGATAGCGTAGTTGTAGCCAAATGGGTAGGTAATTCCCCTAACATGATTGCTAAGAGGTATTTAGGTGACGTTAGTGATGTTGTGATGCCGAATACTTAAATTTTGAACTTGACAAGGTTCCATCTGAATATATAGTTTGCACTAAATAGGAGTTTGAGCAATGGCAATCAACAAAGCAGAGTTATACGGTGATTTCTTTACTATTGGAACCTTTGAACGTAACTCATTTGTGTGTTCTGGCTTCGTAGTAGATGCGCGTCCATGTGAGGGTGAATTTTGGATAATCCGAGGTACAGATGAAAAGTTTAAGAACCTCAGTGATATGAATGTTAAGTGGCAAATAGTTGTACAGGGCGGTAAGCGGGAAGCAAAACGATTAGCGATAAAAGCATACGATATCTATTTAGACTTTGGGCGCTTCCTTGCGACACATGAGGACTACTTAGAAGTAGAGGAGGAATGTATTAAGACTCACGATGTACAGGGGTTGCGTATGATAGCAGCACTATACCAAGGGGATGATAAATTGGACTACAAGAAAAAAATTGAAAAGCTCATTAAGGTTAAGGGGCTAAACAAGCCACACGAAAATGCAGTAAGGATAATCGAAAGTGGAATTATCAAGTGATACCCTCTAAAATAAAGTGACACTTTTTATGTCAAAAAAACTGACAAAAAATATGACACTAAAACTGACACTTTAAAATACAAGGGTATATCCCATAAAAAATACCCCAGGAAAGCAACATTGCGGTCTTGGGGTATTGGTTTATTTGAGTGAGACTTAACTAGTGAAGCTAGCTGTTGGAACAGTAGAAACATTTAGTGCCGTTTTGCTAATTCTTATTTCATCCAAGTGTCCGTTCAACCCTGTACCAAAGGCTCCGTTACCAATTATCACATTACCACTGCTTGCCCAATCCCCAGCATTTGCACTTCCAATGTTGGAACCATTGAGCCATAAACTTGTATTGATGCCAGACTTTTTGAGTGCGATGTAATTCCAACTACTGGCAATAGGCGAAACGTTTCCGTTTACCGTGGTATTACCAAACTGAAGCGATAGTACATTATTGAGAACATACACAACCGGATAGTTACCATTAGTAGATGGTGGACGGAAATCAATAATATTTTGCCCTGATGATATGTTGTCGGTATAGAGAAAGAATTCTGCCGTACAGTCCCCAGCACCAATATTAAAATCTGTTGACGAGAAAACTAGCTCATTATTGCCATCAAAACGTAAGGAACTACTATTGAATTTTTTGATGTCTGTTGAAATGCTAGCGGTATTGGTGCTAGGCGTTCTACCGTAACTACTGCTGTCGCTTGCGTTTCCATGCAATAAAAGAAGCGTGTTTGTGTTTGTTCCGGCGCTACTGCCATTACCGCTACCCGGTGAACCACCATTATTCGATAATCCTGCCAGCAAATCAGCCTTAGTAATTCTATAAGGAGTGTTTGTTGCAACATCAATCATGAATACATAATCGCTATCTGTTGCAGTAGTTCTAGTCTCTACTGGTAATACCAATCCCGATGCATTTTGTTCTTTGTAAAGTGGCATTGTTTCATCCTTCTATTAAATCGTTGATATCTACTACTTCCCTGTACTGAACGATGCTGCCAGTAATAACAGTTACCGTCTCACTCACTACATCAGCTTCTATTATCTCCCCATGCGATATTCCGCCTTTGTCATCGTAGTACCTTACCTTCTGTCCCATTCGTATCTCTATCATTTCGTATTCACTAGACTCGCTACTTTGCAACAGTGGGCTTATAAATAACATTCTTCTTTTTCCCTGTAATATCTACTAAGTTTATTGGTGGAACGTTAACGCCTACATTAAGGTAAGCATGAGTGAATGTCACTATCCCAGTTTTGATATTTGTTGTTGGTACTGTGACAAGTTTGTTGTTAATTTCTAGACTTGTTCCCGCAATAGGTGGCTTTTCTATTGGTGTACTTCCCGCACGTAAATAAAGTTCGTTAAACGGATGATTTTGTATTAGCAGAATACTTTCTATTACCCTTATTGCTTCACCTAAGTCTGTTACATCGAGCTTAAGTTGATACCCATGCTGGAAGTCGCTATAGGTAAAGGTTTTAGTGCCTTTGTGTATCATAAAAGGTACACCTGCGAATTCACTATATACTTGTTCCGCAAGGTGTTTAAAATAGATATCTGTTGCAAAATCCGTAACAGTTTTATTCATGAGTCTAAAGCTTATTTGCATCGATAGAGCATCAACAATTTCACCCTTGGACTTGAGCTTGTTTTGCTTACGGTAAAACTTAAGAACTACTTCGGGTCTATATCTTCTCTCTCTTACTTCACCTTGTAATTCACCATAGACTATCCCTAAATCTCTACCATTGAATTGTTTATTCGTTGTTAAAGTTTGTACTATTTGTCCTTTCAATATCTCCTCTTGACCACCTAATACAATTTTCTCATCTGGCACTGTTGCGTTAGGAGTTAATTCTACATATTTCTCTTGTCCAAGTACGTTTATTGCTTCATTGGCAAGTGCTTGTTGAGCAAGAAATGAGTCAACACTGTTTGTTACGACATAACCAGCCTCGACGCAGGATTGAGTTGCTTGTAGTATTAACTGTTGACCAAACAGTGCGCTTGCTCCTTCTTTGCCAAATACAAATTCCTCTAGTTTTTTCGTTTCCCCTGCGAACGACCATGGTTTGCTATTTTCCACTCCCCAGGATGATATAGCATTTGTCAATGCGCTCCCACCGAAGTTACTTTTAAAAAATGAACTTGTAGCTTTTATGAGTTTTCTAGTGTTTTTGTATGTGCCTATAAGTACCGCTTGAATTCCTACTTGAAGTGCTTGTGTTAGTAAGTTACCAAGATTTTGAAAAAAGCCTTCTACGAACTTCTCACTTACTTTTGTAAGCACCATTGTACCGAGTGCTTCGTTAAAGGAAAATATCACTACACCCGGTAAAAAACCACAAGTGGTATAGCCTACTACTTGACCCAACGTCTGCCCCAATGTACCAGCGAGTTGAGTGAATCCCGCCTTTATAGGAGCGTCTAGCTCGGTATCGCTAGCATTCCAGTTGAAATTCCAAATAGCTAATACTGCTGAAAAACAGAAGCCCCAGAATGTATTCCATGAAAATTGTACCAAGCCTGCGATTTTGCTAATCACAAAACCGTCAAGTGATAGTAACCCGCCAAGAAAGTTACCAACTGTACCTAGCGCACCATTGCTATTACTACCTTGATGTATGAGTTCCAAGCCTTGGACTACCCTTTCACCTATTTGGGTGCGAGTAATTCTAGACTCAAGTGCTTCTGTCAAAATCGTTAACGGAATTCCCATATATACCCCTTTTTAAAAGTGTCAAAAAAAGTGACACTTTTATAGATACCTATCACAATGCTTTTAGAATATTGCCGATTTGAGTAACGGCTTGTTGCGTAATCACATCTTTTGTTAATGACGGAGCTTGCCCTGTTTGTGCCTGTGTTACCACTGCTTTCCTTGCCTCATCGGCTGCGGTTTCCGCGGTTACTCCCACTTGTCTTACTATTGGTGCTTCGTTGATAGGATTGCCCCACGGGTCGTATACATCTGTTACGCCTGCTGTGTGGACAAATCCTTGTTGAACTTCTTGAATGAACTGATTAAATGATTCTTCCTTGATAGCTGCATGGGTATTAGCTACCGTCTCAACATTGTTAATAAAGTTGTTAGCAAGAGAAATTGCTGCATTAGCACCCACTTGCCTCCAATTTTGAGCATTCCATCTTGCTGCCATTGTGAGCAATGCTTTTAAGTCATCTTGTAAATCTGTAGTGTCCTTATTCTCATAACTCGTAATCGTTGTATTTGTTTCTTTGAAGGTTTCCGCCAAGCTTTGTCCGTTGGGGGTAAAAAGGCAGGGTATTGTTCTGCTTACTTGTTCAAGTTTATAGCCCAAAAATTCAGCGTTAGCATGAGCAATATCGTAAGTTTGCATTGCAAGGTTTTTTGTCATGCCTATCTCACCGAGTGTTTTTATTACACCGATGAGTGCAGCATGAGTATCCCGTTTTGTTGTTATTAACAGTCCCAATATTTCTGCTAATGTTTCCGCTTGATTGGGTAACTCTAAATGCTGGTCTTTACTGTTGCTGTCTGTCGGGTCAGCTTTGATGGTAAGCGGTATAGGGTACTGCCCTGCCAAGGCATCCATCTGTTTTGCTTGCCATATCAACATTTCGGCAAGGCTATTAAGTGTTATCTGACGCGGTGTTTTACTTGCAAAATTGTCAGGTACGCTCGCAGGTAAATTGCCAACACGCTGTAACAACAATCTCAACAATGCATCACTATTTTTCTGTCCGTCGCAACACATACATTTGCAGTCCTTCTTTTTTGGTGGTGGTGGGGGTTCTATTGTTGGTGCGTTAGGAGTGCAACCTACACAGTTCGTAACGACTATATCCCAAGGAGTAGGAAGTGGTGTAGTGTAATCCATTAGCCTCGGTAAATTGGGTGTAATCCATCCTCCATTGTTTTGAATTTCTTGATAGCTGAAAGTGATATTGCAATAAAAAAGAGTAATACCATCTCCTGTTGCAGCGCCATCATCATTTACTGTATAAGGCAAAGAGTATTCAATGCGTAAATCAGTACTGTAAGGTTCAAAATAGTTCCTAGCATTGTTGCCGTCTGATGAACCCGACTGAGGCTGCACTCTCAAGTTAACGGGACACTGTGTGCCGCTAATCGTACATTCTCCAATTCCCGCACCACCAAATAAATCAGCACCTTTTTGATAGAAAGCGAACCTAATATTTATGGGACAATCACACTTGCCACCAACGTAAAAACTATTTGGTGTAGGTGGAGGTGGGATAGGCTTTTGAGGTGGTGGAGCGCATAAAGGATTACGAACTGTAATTCGTACTCTTGGATAGTTCACAAGCAAGTTGTCTTGTGGCTCATAGTCGAGCGAGAGATTACAACTGTCAAACTTTACATTCCCATTGAAGTATAAATCCGCAAAAGTGTTATACCTTATCAAGTTTTTTGGCTGAAATATGCCAAGTATCGGCTTCGGTGCGCTTGGTGGTGGATTACTAATAGTTACCTTTAAAGGATTGGAAAACCCTTTAAAAGGATTTGCGAAAAATCCCATCAATTAAACTCCCTGATGTTGATGCTTGCACTGCCACTGGAAGTTACAGCCCAGTATTGTCCCGTGTAAATAGGCTTTGGTGCTTCGTAGTAATCACCAGGATTAAGTAATACCAAATAACTGCTGCTGCTAACACTTGGGATAGTATCGACATAAACAACTTCAGAACTATTGTTAAAAAATGAGATGCCATTTCTCGAAGTATTGTTGTTAACAATTGCACTTGCAGTCGTTGTAATAGTATTGTCGATTTTGCTGCCACTACTAGAGACACTTTCGATTACTAAGTTGCGTGTAAGGTCAGCACTCACCGTTATAACGTCGCTGCCATTGCTGCTATTTTGCAACAGTCCATAGCCTACGTTGCGTATCTGCAATCCCAACATACAGTTATTCCCAAGCTGTTGATTGTCGAGAGTAAATTCCTTGTATGGATAAGGACTTGGATTTGTGAGTGAGTATGATTTTATCCTCTGATATACATTACCGATGCCAACTTGTATTAAGGCATCAAGTTGCACTCTGTGTCCTTGCCATTCAAGGTTTATTGCAGTGAGTAGTTGCTCGCTATCACTAGCGTCTAGAGCAAATGTAGGGAATGCCACTATTGGTAGGCTATAGATATAGGCTATGGCATTGATATTACTTAGCACGAGAGACTCATTTATCACCCTATAGCCATTGAGAATAAACGGAGCATAGGTAAATAATGGGTGTACCGTAGCACCACTATCGGCATTTAATGTCACCGACACTTTTGAGGTGATACTGAAGTTTTCTATCATCTTTTTGCTCTACTACGAGAGAAACTTTTTAAATAGGTTAAGCCGTTTAAAAGTTTTTTACAAGCCCCGACTTAAAAACAGTTTTTTGAGGGTATTGACGGCTTACGTGAGTGCCGCTAATGTGGTGTTTACTCGCTCTTGTTAAGCGATTCAGACACACTCTTAAGGCGAACAAAAACATGGCTGCTACTGCTGATTTAACACTTACTGAAATTCAAGCTAAATGCACCACCAGTGCCGTTGCAACATACATCGGTGCGATGAGTGCGCTACCTACTGGTATCGGCTTGTCAGAATTCCTCGCAATCTTTTTGCAAAGTGCAGCCGTCGCACAGGTTGCCAAGAACAGCGCGAATACTGACGCTAGTACAGCAGGTAATGCACTAGCTGCATACCCATTACCCACCACAGGGACTGTCCAAACAGATACCACCAATAACCTTCAATACTACACTTCCACCTACCAGCTAAACGTGTTGTCTGACGTATCCCTTGGCAATACCGTCGCATCTTACGTTTAATTCTTTCTGACATCAATAGGTAGGATAAACCCTACCTATTAAACATTACTTGGTACAAATTCATGGCAGACAAACCATTAGGTCGAGATTATTTTGCAATTTTGCGGGAACAGCAAGAAATTCAGGGTGGTAAAGAAATTAAGCCATTAGGATTCTTCTCTTGCATCCAAAGCACTACTCGTTTTTTAGGATTACAAGCTAAAGCAGTGTCGGCGGGTTCTATCATTACCTTTACTCGAAAAAAAGCAGTAAAGCGTTCAGAGATAAGACCGGATGGCACAAAGCTAGATGCAAGCGTAGCAGACAAAGCCGAGGGTGGAAGCTCTACGAATATCGCGGTCGAGGCGTCCGTAGGGATGAGGTCTTACTCGAAAGGGAGTAAGTCTATTGTTCTTAAGACTGGCAAGCCCATTACAGACGGTGCGGCTAGGAAAGGCAGTTACCATACGGTATCTTTTCGCTTCCCACAATTTGCAACAAATCTCATTATCAGCAATGCATTGGGGCAGCTACTCAATGCTGATACTGTTGCACATACTCCTAATGAAGAACAAATTTTCCCGTTCTTCATTAGTAGTGGTGGCAAGCGTTATCCTATCGCTACTGCTGCTGCTGCAACCTCCAAGAACATCGAGAAAATCGCTACTACCAACAATGGAATAGCTGAACTAGCATCCGAAGCGGGAACAGGCGTAGACGTAGAGCCATCACAAGGGTAAGTAAATGGGTACTTATGGCGTATCGACCGATTGGAAGTTAATGGTAGACACATCTCGTAGGAGTGCCACTGATGCAAATGGTGGTCTTATCTCAATACCACCAATAGAGCCCGATGTGTTGTTCACCTTTAATACAATCGGTATATACGTTTCAAGTGCTACTGCAAGACCTACATGGTATAGAGCAGGTAATTTATATCAATCGCAATTCGTGCCATTTGGCAGCGCTGGGTATGCTGAGGCTGATGCTTTCCCGGCAATCCTTAACAGGTATCAGATACACCGATTTACTCAGTTGCCAGATATCGAAGTAAGCTACTTGATATCGTTTACACCGCAATTCTATATCAGTGACATAAGGTTGCAACTGTGGCAGTACATTGGCACAAATCAAGGCGCAACACTTGATAATATCCTTACTGCCACGCAGCAAGGAATACAGCAAACGAAAAAAGCTCAAACTTCTCTTAATCAACTTTTGAAAAGGGTAAAAGCATGAATGCCAACACTTTGCGTATTATTCAATTAGCACTAAGTCTTATCGGGGAAGGCTTTCAAGTGCTAGGTCAAACAAAGGTTATTAAACCTAACACTGCCAATACTGTGGCGACTATCGCTAATGTTTTGCTTCAAGCATTACAACCTACTCCACAGCAAACCGTAGATACTCAACACAATGTAATTGAGGAAAACACCCATGCCGTCTAGACCTTATTACGGAAATTTGCAGCGTCAACGTATCCTTCCCGCAGGATTGGTGTCGTCTTTAAGTGAAGCTCAGAGAGTTCGCACGATGAAGGATGAATTAAAAGCCAAGAAACCTATTGTTGTGGTGATTCCTGCCCCAGTACAGCCTTCACCAATCCCCTCTATGACGCCAGCTAGCGAGGTCAAGAATGAGAGCTAAATTAAAAGTCAAAAGTGTTACAAACTACGACAACTGTAACCAAACAGCCAAGTTAGAAGCTGTCACGAATACTAGTGAAGAAAACAAAGATTTTTGGAAGTTCACACCTCATGCTGAATTAACAATAAATGTTTGTAACACTGAAGCGCAAGACTTTTTTGTTGCTGGGCAAGAATATTATTTAGACTTTTCGTCTGCCAAAAAAACCGAAAAATAGCACTCTTCCTTTCTCACACACCACACCCTATCAATTACCTCCCTTGATGTATTGGTAGGGGATTTTTATATCTACGATAGGATGCAAAATCAATGAGAGTAAAAATACAATGGATAAACATTTTGCGAGTGAAATTATGGGCACACTACTGACAATTGGAGTACCACTAACAATATTGCTTCTCAAGGAGATGATCGATAGCAGAAAACATCGACAAGAGCTTGCAAAACAGCAAGAACGACGAGATGAGGCAATGGCTTACGACATCGGAAGTCTCAAGGCTAATAGTCAAAAAAATAGTGGTGTACTCGATGATATTCAGCATGATATATCGGAGGTAAGAGAAAGACTTGTGAGGGTAGAAACGAAAATTAGTATATAGGGTATACCTGTTTTTAAAAGTGTCAGAAATAGTGACAAAAAAACTGACAAAATAAGTGACAAAATAAGTGTCACTTTTCTAGAGAGGTATACACCCATAAAAAACACCACAAGTATTAAACCTGTGATGTCGCTAAAACTATTGATATTACGTTATTGATGTTTTTTCTTAAATGACTCCATCCCTAAATAGAAGGCAGCGAACGATATTTATTCTCTTGTTTTGCTTGATTAATAATTTCCTTGCAAGCAATCGCTAGTTCAAACCCTTCAGGATTAGCATCGTAAAACGTCTTAGCTTCTGTCACTAAATCACTGGATACTTCTTGTAGCTCATGTTTCTTGCGGTTTAGAGCATTTTCCATGTCCTTGATTTGTTGTTGTATAGAGGCTTTTTTGGTGATAAGTTGGTTTATTCTTGCTGAGGTTATGGGTAGTAATTGTGGCTTTGGGGCGATGGCAGGATAACTGCCAGTTTTGCGAATAGATGGTAGAACTTCACTAAAAACCCAGTCTTGAAATTTTTCTGCTGACTGTAGCTTGCTTCCGAAAATTAACTGATAAATACCTGCCTCCTCAAGCACGGTTACTGACTGTATTCCTCCAGGTGTTACCATTTCGGTAACACCTTTGTTCTTTGAGGATACCTTCGTTGATACAGTTTTACTTGGGTCAGAATATCCAAGTGCTGTTGCAACATCGTTGGCAATTGGCTTACCTTCAGCAAAACGAATTTTATTTGAATCGAAATCAAAAACAGATAAGTTGCTCATTTTGTTTTTATTAGGCTTGTGTGTTGAAGTGATGTTAGAACCTGTTGTCAACAATATCTATGTTGCCTGTAATTGATTAACACTCATACTTAGTACAAACAGTCAGAAAATGCTCATCAATATCAAAGGAGTATTCACCCACATAGAAGTCAACTAAAAAACCGCTTCTTTTAGCAGTCGTTATAGCCATAGTGTATTGCCAGTTGCTAGCATCACAATCTATGCGGTAATTCAGTTCTGTAATTATTCCCATGAATGAGTCATCCTCTATAGCCTCTGGCATTGCACTGCCATCCCATCTAACCTGTTGTCCTAACTTATAGAGAGGAGCGGGAATCGATACGGTAGATGAATAGACAGAGAGTAAGTTAACGGTCATAATAATGTAGCTCCTAGCGTAGTAATGTTACGTGAGTGAGAGATTGTCATCGGTGAGTTAGAGCCTCATACGGTGACATTTTTTATTGTTGGCAGTTTAAAGACTTGCTTAGGTCACAAAAACTGTTAATCAGCTTGTGGTTTGTCGTCGTGATTATCGCCTTGGGTATCGGCGTAAATCTTGGTACTATCGATGCCTAGTCTATTCAGAAGTGTCCTGAGTGTGGTAACTAGCTTCCGTGCTTGCTCATAACGTGGTGAAGTACTTTTCTCTTCACAGATTTTTTCCCACGTACTAACCTCTTTCTCTAAGTCGATAAGAAGTAAGTAAATGTCGTCCAGCTTGTCAGCAAGTGAAAGTGGTATCCACTTTTGAACTAACTCACTGTTATATTTTTTTTTCCTCCCTGAACCTGGCTTTCTTGTACCGCTACTTGGAATACCTCTAGGTGACATAATCTCCTTTCTTGCATGTGATAGGCATCAACAGCGCTATGGAATCGATTGACCTCTGAAACCCTTGCCGTTATTTGCTTATATCATTTATGTCACATTAAAAAATGAATGTCAATTATTTTTGTGATAAAAATGAAAGAATAGGCTGAAACGTATACTGTGACTCAATAAAGATTCTATGCCATAGGAGTTTATTTACTTTTCTTGCCATTGATACCTCTATTTTAAAACTGTCACTCTCATGTGTTTTGTAGGTTCACCATATTTCTTAGGTCTACCACCACACGCTGCACGTTTACCGGTCTTGGGAACACCTCTAGGTATTAACTTATCCCTCATTATATTTGTGATGATTTACGAAATATTTTTATCTATCACTCCCATTACCTAGTTGAGTACCTTTATCAACTCGCTTTTTAAGTTTCTCGATGTTTGTAGTTAGAATGGATTCAAAATCAATATCAAATTCACTCGCAACTAGCACCAAGTAAGCAGTCACATCACCAAGTTCTTTCACCAAGTCATTTTTGAAGTTTTCAGATTTTTCATCACCTCTAAAATGCCTTTTTATAATTCCCATTACCTCGCCAACCTCTTCAGATAGCCCACTACTATAAGTGGGTAGAGCTTTGTCCGTACCGTATATAGAATAGTGCTGGCTAATATTCACTATTTCAGCTTGGTACTCTTTAGGGGTTATTCTACAAATCTCTGTACTGTTCATACAATCATTCCTTTCATAAGTAGATTACAAACTCATCACCATCTATAAACTCGATAATCAAATCATTGTCCTCTCATATTTTGTATTGCAAGTATTCCTGCTACTCTAACCTTATCGAAGCTGCGCAATGACTCGCCCACACCTGCGGTATAGTACTCATCTCGTTCCTTATACTTCCAGATACGGCGCACTCCACTGGATGACAAATAATCGGTTACTACAGTTAGTTTGTTCATATCCATTGTTGTTGATGCCCTATTTACAAAAGTGTCAGTTTTTTTGTCATTTTAAATGTCACTTTTTATGTCACTTAAAGTGACACTTTCCTGAAAGGGTATACCCCTACTTCTTTAGTGGATTCGAGAAGTACTTATTACCATCCCCATAAGCTTCTAATATTTCACTGCACTTAATAGCGTGTTTCACTACATCAGGATGACTCGCAACGAGTGCTTTAGCAATTGCCACTTCCTCTATCCTGATGCCTTGTAGTTCGTTACGTATTGATGCCAGGCGTATCTCAAGTGTCCTCACCTCATCTTGTAGCTTGCCCTCCTTGGCATTGAGTGCATCAAGCTTTGATGTGTCAATGAGGGTGAGAGAGTTTATGGGCTTCTCTTGCACTTGCGAGTACCCTGCGAGAGTATGCATAAACTTGCGGATACCAAGTTTTGCAAACTGAATAGCAACATCGGGGTTGTCCCTGATTATCCACTCAGCAATGATACTTTCAGTTAACAAGTTGTGGGCTTGTGTTCCTCCCCTAGTCTGTATTTCAGCCGTTTTTATCTCCTTAAAGTTGTGGGCTTTAACTCTCTTGCTGATAGCCTGTTGGCTTAAGCCTGACATACGAGCGTAGCTACTGATAGAAGCGAAAGCCTCACCAGTGATGTTATCGATATAAATTTCCAGTCCGTCGTTGTTGTAAGCTACTAAATTTGTCATTTATCTATCCTTTGGTGATTTTGATAGCAGTTTACCGACGTGCTGAGGTCGTGTAATGATAAGTAAAAAACGTATGTCCTATTAAAACTTAATAACTAGCGCTTATCTATCATCAACATATAAGTAAAAAGTGAGCGATCGCAAGTATCGTAATAATTGCAACTTATCATTCACCTACTCATAAGAAAACACCCTACTTTTTGCGGTAAGGTGTAATTTTTGCTTATATGTCTTGATAGATATCAAATATTTTTTTCGGCTTGCAGTGAACTTGCATCCACATAAAAGATACGCAGCATATCATCTCTCAGCATGTGTTGATAATTACCCATACCTGTACTGTAGGCAAAAGTTCTTATTGCTTCTAATGCTGTCAACTAGGTATTTTACTGGATGCAAGTCTACTGCAAGTGGAAGCAGGATGCAAGTTGTGTTTTTGTCTGAAAAGTATGCCAGGAACCGGACTTGAACCGGTGACACGAGGATTTTCAGTCCTCTGCTCTACCAACTGAGCTATCCCGGCTGGGGCTTTTGTGAGCCACGATTAATAAATGTAGCAAACATCCAAGAATATAGCAAGCCCTTGGAGAAAAAAGATTTAGGCAGCTTTCAAATTCAACTTAAACCAGATGAAAACCGCTACAAATAGCAGAAATTGGACAAGAACAATACTTGGGCCAGAAGCAAAGTTGAAAATGCCTGAGACAATGATGCCAGCAATGCTGCTAATGGAACCAACTATCACCGATATAGCTAGAAAGCGGCTAAAGTGGTGACTCATCAATTTGGCGGTAGATGCGGGAATAACCAAAAAAGCGTTCACCAGTAAAACGCCGACAGCTTTAATCGCTACAGCAACGGCAAGCGAAAGCAAGACTACAAAGATGTAGCGGTACAACTGGACGGGAATACCTTGAACTTGTGCTACATCGGGGTTAAGGGTCAATAATATTTGCTGTCGCATGGTTGAGAGTAAAAATATGCTACCTCCCATAAGTACCAGCAACGTCAAAATCAAATCTGTGGTGTCGATCGCTAGAATATCGCCGAACAGCACAGCCATCAAGTTGCCACGATATCCTTTAATTAGGCTCGTGAGAATTAAACCGATCGCTAATGCCCCAGATAGCACTATGCTAAGGACGCTATCGCTACCTAAATCGGTTTTGTCGATGAAGTAGAGGACAATCACCCCGAAAACCAAGGTAAAAGGTAACAGCATCCAAGTAGGATTTATTTGTAGCAGCACGCCTAACGCCACACCTACTAATGCTGCATGACCAACCGCGTGGCTGAAAAAGGATAACTGGCGCAAGGTGACAAAACTACCCAACATCCCACCAAGTATTCCCATTAACACAGCACCAACGATCGCACGCTGTATAGAGGGAAGTTGTAACAACTCTAGCAAGTCATTACTACTAGCGATCGCTAGCCTTGCTATCTGACAATCATTGAATAAATTCATACTTATGGGCATTTAATGTTGGTGCTGGTAGCGACTAAAACCTGGGCCGTAGGTTGCTAACAGGTTTTGCGGTGAGAGGGCAATTTCTGGCTTACCAGTACAAACAATGCTTTGGTTGAGGCAAAGCACGCGATCGCAATGGCGATTTACCATATCAATATCATGGGAAACTTGTAATACCGTCCAACCCTCCTCCCGCTTTAATTCATTTAGCAAAGCGTAAAAATCTGCTGAACCTTGCACATCAACACCAGCAAAGGCTTCATCCAATACCAACAGTTTCCGAGGCATTACCAAACAATAAGCTAACAACACCCGCTTGAGTTGACCGCCGCTAAGAGTACCAATAGCTTGATGCTGTAAATGATAAGCATCGGTTCGCCGTAAAGCTTCTACTACTGCTGCCGATTTTTCTTTATCTTGTCTCCACAGCTTGGAGAAAAATAAATCTCCCCTTTTCCATTCCTTAGCCCATCCCAGTCCCACCAATTCGCTAACAGAAATAGGAAAACTGCGGTCAAAGATGAAATTTTGCGGCATATAGCCCAACAAATGACGCAAACGCCCCAGCCTTGCAATTGGGCGACCGAATATTTGAATCGTACCAGCACTTCGAGGGATCAAATCTAAAACCGCTTTTACCAGAGTACTTTTACCAGCACCATTGGGGCCAACTATGGCTGTATCTGTTCCCGGCAATAATTCAAATGAAACATCTCGAACAGCGAGATAACTACCTTGATAGACAGTTAATCCTTCTACTTTAAAAATAGCAATGTCATTAGTCATTGGTTATTGGTCATTGGTTATTGGTCATTGGTTTTCACAAAGGACAAATGACTAACTTATCTACATGAAGTTTCTAGAATTTGCAAGTTAGCTTTCATCGCCTTAAAGTAATGTTGTGGATCTGTTTCGCCAGTTTCCAGGGAATCCAGAGGACGCAAAGTTAACTTCAAGTCTTTTGAGAGGCTACTTAGGAGTTTGTTATCTACTCCTGGTTCGCTAAATAAAGCTTTAACTTTGTACTTTTTTACAGCATTGACCGCATTTTGTACATCAGTTGGTGAAAGTTGATCTTCGGGAATTTGCACCACAGCAACTTGTTTGAGGTTATAGCGTTTAGCTAAATATGGAAACGCATCATGAAAGGTAATAAAGGTACAACTAGGAGTTTTCTGTAAAGTCTGCTGAAATTCACCGTTTAAACTTTCTAATTCTTTAATATAAGCCGCAGCATTAGCCTCGTAAGTAGCTTTATTTGCCGGGTCAGCAGCGATTAATCCATCCCGAATATTAGTTACCTCTTGTTTTGCCAAAACTGGATCTAACCAAACATGAGGATTACCTTGGGGGTGTTCGCGATCTTGTTCATCTTTCCCTGTTTTCACAACAGGTGAAATTTCATTTAAGGGTTTAATACCATTACTGGCATCAATTTCAACTAATTTGGCGTTTTGGGCATTTTTGACAGTATTTTCCAGAAATCCCTCCAAACCTAAACCATTTTTTACTAACACATTCGCAGTTGCGATCGCTTTAACATTTTCAGGTGTCGCTTGGTATTCATGTACCTCCGTACCCGGCGGTACTAGAATTTCGACATCTGCCACATTCCCAACAACTGCCTTAGTAAACAAATATATCGGCAAAAATGTCGTCACTACTTTAGTTTTCCCTAACTGCGCTACTGGCGTGGATGTAGTCGCCTGTGCTGGCGGCGACTGTTGAGAAGTTGATCCCTGATTCGGATTCGATTGGCTACAGCCACCAGTCATTGACAACATTAACAGAGCAATTATGGACAATATGCCCCTTCTTTGTCTGCCTATTTTCAGTCCTCTGCAATTCCCCATACAGTGTTTTCTCCTCAAAATGGCTGCAACGCCTGCCTCTGTCAAAAGGAATTTTGACAATGAGACTTATTCTAAATTTATACTATAATAATTCTCATTCTCATTCAAGACACATAATATTATTCTGAGTTTTCTGTGTAATAAGTAACAACAAAATTTTTCAGATGGTACAGCCCTCAGTAATTTAGTTTTCTCTGAATAATTAGGAATTCTTGACTTTTTTTGTTAAAAAGTTTGCTTACTTCTGATAAGATTACTGACAAATATTCTTATGAAAAACACGTTCAAAAAAACGTGTTTTGGGTGTGAATTGGAGATCAGTGTGAGGAGAAAAATGCAAAAATTCTGTAAATATCTGCTAGTTAGTCCAGCAGTTTGCTGTGCATTGCTATTTGTGAATACTGCTGCATTTGCAGGTGAAACATCTAGTACGTCTGAAATCAATCAACCGCAAGTTTTAGCTAATCCAGACATCAAAGCTGAGAACATAGCGCCAGATCGGGCAATGGCACAAGTTACTTCTGTGTCTCAATTTTCTGATGTACAACCCACCGACTGGGCATTCCAAGCATTACAGTCTTTAGTTGAGCGTTATGGCTGTATTGCCGGATACCCAAATAGCACTTATCGCGGTAATCGGGCATTGACGCGATATGAGTTTGCTGCTGGTTTGAATGCTTGTCTCGATCGCGTTAACGAACTGATTGCTACAGCCACAGGCGATTTAGTTAAGAAAGAAGATTTAGCCACATTACAAAAACTGCAAGCAGACTTTTCAGCAGAACTGACGACACTCCGAGGTCGTGTAGATGCAGTAGAAGCTAAAAGTGCTGAATTGGAGACGCATCAATTCTCAACCACAACCAAACTGAATGGTGAAGTGGTAATTGCGATCGCGGATGTCGTAAGTGGAAACACAGTTAATGGTCAAAAAGTCAACCAAAATGCTGTCCTTGCAGACCGGGTACGTCTGAACCTCGACACCAGTTTCACGGGTAAAGATTTACTCAGAACACGACTTCAGGCAACAAACCTAGACCCCTTCTCTCAGACTGCTACCTTTACACCAGAAGGTGACTTCCGATTTGCTGGTGGTAATAACAGTAATGGAGTTGTGATAGATGCATTATTGTATCAGTTCCCTCTCGGTAGTAAAACAGGCATCACCCTGGAAGCAAACGCAGGTGCAATTGATGATTTCACTAACACCGTCAACCCATACTTAGATGGGGACGGTGGTAGCGGTGCCCTTTCCCATTTTGGAACTCGCAACCCAATTTATTATCTAGCCAATGGTGCTGGTATCGGAATCAAACACGAGTTCAGTGATAAGCTCGAACTAAGCTTGGGGTATTTAGCGAATGATGCTGCTAACCCTCAACTAGGCTCTGGACTATTCAATGGTGCTTATGGTGCTATGGCACAGTTAACTGTTAAGCCTAGCAACCAAATTACCCTTGGTTTGACCTACCTTAACGCCTACAAAAATACTTTTTTTGCCAATGGTAGTGGTGGTAGCAATAACGCTAATGACATATTGGAGAATGCTTCTAGTAACTCCTACGGTATAGAAGCATCCTTTCAACCTAGCTCAAAATTTGTGATTGGCGGTTGGGCTGGCTTGACCAAAGCTCGCGTCCTTTCGGTTACTCCTGGCGATGCTGACATCTGGAACTATGCCGTCACACTGGCTTTCCCCGATCTTGGGAAAACAGGTAACATTGCAGGCATTATTGTGGGTATGGAACCTAGAGTTACCAGCGTGAGCAGTTCTCTCAGCAATGCGGGTATTAATAAAGATCCAGACACTTCATATCACATTGAAGGTTTCTATCAATATAAGCTGAGTGACAATATCAGCATCACCCCAGGAGTTATCTGGCTAACAGCGCCAGATCATAACAATCAAAACGATGATATCGTCATTGGTACAGTACGAACCACATTCACTTTCTAATTCAATACTGTTCGGTTAAGGCAAGAGACGCGATGAATCGCCGTCTCTACAATAATCAGTCTTTCGTAGAGACGGCGATTTATCGTGCCTTTGTGATGATTTATATCATGTTCGCTTGATTAC
>NZ_NOLK01000092.1:0-30774 GCF_002245985.1 Nostoc sp. 'Peltigera membranacea cyanobiont' 232 | reverse complement strand
GCACAAGCTACAATCAACACAATTGGTGATGGCAATTTACCGACTCGAATTGTAGAAGTTGCAAATCCTCAGTCTCGACTACCTGCTACTAAAGTTTTGCTGCCAGACTGGAGCCGCATTTCTCTGGGCCAGCTACCAGGTATCAGTCAATCCGGTGCAATTGATGGCAGTCCCTACAGCCAGACACTGGGTTATGACCTGAGTCGCACTTGGAATGTGGGTATGACTCCTGACCAATATTTGAAGTTAGGAGATATCAGTGAAGCATTACAGGCAGAGGAGTTTTCTTTGCAGGCGATCCAGGCGATCGCTCTCCGCACAGAACCAGAGGCGAACACAGACATTAACAGTATAGATTTAAACAAAATTGCCTTGAGTGAATTTCCTCTGATTGGGGAGCAGACATTGAGCCATCTAGCTCAGGTTGTTCCAGAATTAGCTAAGACACAAGTAAACAATATTACACCTGTTGCAACCTTACTAAAATCTCACTTAATTACTGCATCTAATTTAACACTAGCTCAGGTACTAACACAGTATGAAGTTGGGCAAATGAAGCTGGGACAAATCGACTTGTCAGAGTTTTCTATTTCTTCAATTCCTAACTTAGATGCAGTACAGCTACAACAATTTACAGGTTGGATGAATAGCAATGTTTCGGATATTCCTGGTTTGGGACAAGTACCCTTAGGATCAATGCCTAATCCCATCACTGAAATTGGTAGCTTGGTAATGCGGATTGATGTAGTTTATGGCCCAACAGAAAACCGCCGTAACAATACAATTTCTGGTTCAGACGTGCAAGGGTTTTCTGTGCCTTGTACTGAAAAAGACTGCGCCTATTTAGAATTGGATGATTTGGAGAATACAGGTCGTCAGGAACGCGGTAAGTTAGAAGGTAAACAGTGGATTTCCGGTAAATACCAAGAAGTCGAGGGCGGGCGGGGTATCCTGAAAGCAGTGAATAACGGTCGGGAACCAACAGGACGGCTACCGTTTGGTAAAGCTTTTAAGGTGGTGGTAATGGAGCCGGATGAAACTAGTGATACGGTAGATACGGCTTTGTTCTTTCGGTTCTGTGCTTGGCGAATGGGTTGTACACCTTACTTTATCGGGCCTGTTCCTTTTTTCAGCTACAAGGTTAACTCCCTGATATTTGTAGGCAATTTGAGTGAACAGAGGACAAATACCGCGTCTTTACCAACTGGAGCGACAAGAGAGCCTAAAGCTAGCATTACCAACGGTACTGGAGTAAGAGAGAAGATTAATCCATGCACGTTTAGTAATGGTAGTCAATCGATAACAAGTCAATCATTGTCCGGTATTGATTTGCGATCGCTCTCAAATGCGATCGCGGAAATTGAGAGCGCTGGTAGCGGGGATTACAAAGCAGTTGGCATACATACCTGTGCGGATGGGGGGTTAAATTGTGGTCGCGCTCTCGGTCGCTACCAGTTCATGAGTTATAACCCTTATGCAGTGCAGTTAATTGCTGTCAAGCCTGGAGGTCAAGAGTTTCTGAGTCAAGTGGAGCAAGGGCATCAACCAACAGAGGCTGAACTATTTGAGTTTTTTCCTCCAGCTGACCAAGATAGGGCGTTTATGGCTGATATGGCTAACAAAATTCAAGTGACACAAGAGCAAATCGATCCGGCTACAGGACAGCCATTTACGGGCGAACGTCTAATTGAACGAGTGGCTCAAAAGCATTTTGGTGGTGATTACAGCAAAGTTGATGGAAATGGCTCAGATGCCCTCGGTCGCCTCAGCCTCAAAGATTACGGCAAAACTGCTTTAGCTAGTTATCGCAACAGTAATAGCGATAATGGAACGCTGACCTGTTCTCCCAATGTAAATTCTAGCTACATCAGCACTGCTAAAAATACTGAAAATGGGAGGTAGACTATGACAGATTTATCTAAAACTTCTATTACCTCAGCCCATGAGATAAAAGAAATACTGGATACTGAGCTGCATTCAAAAATACACCTTGGGGAAACAGGGGAAGGAAAGGGAGTTTATTCTTCTTCCGCCTCCTCTACTCAGTCTCAACCACTGAAGACAACTGCATATCAATTACCAGCACCGACTATGAGAGTACGCTACTGGGTTCATTGGTTTCGCATTGGTTTGGGCATCTTTTTGTTGCTGTCGATTCTCATGAGCTTAGGGGGCTGTAGCTTAAATGCGGCAGCCGTTACTTGGAACAAAGCTGCTAATGTTGTGTCTGCAACAGTCGTTGAACAGGTGATTGTAGAAAATACAGAGTTAAATTCCAAAGTATCTGCTAAAAATATACTGGCTTGGAGTGTGGAAGGAAAAGACGGCAGGTTCGCAGTTTTCAACTTGAATACGCCTGATGTCTGTGGTGCTTTGGGATGTCTGTATACTGGTTACTGGCTCAGAAAGGACAAACCAATTACTCAGGTATTCTTGAGTTACTTGAATTCCAATCTGCCACCAGGTAAGCATTTGTTAGAAGTGGGAGAGAACCGAGGTCAGGCATTACCGTGCATTAAGGTACTGCAAACCGAGCAAGAGCAGCTACGCCAATTGAATTTTTGTTTCAATGGCACTGTCTATCAACTTGCTGATAGTCAGCTTTTCATTAATAGTAAAAATTCCCAAAGTTGATAACTTGAAATCTAGAAGAAAACTCTGCCATAGTCATTGCTGCTACGGCAGGGTATTTTCATCTAAAACCTCTAGGAAATTCCCATTAAATCGGTATCTAGGTCAGTGGTGGATGAAGAGTGCTGTACATGGATAGCGGGGCGTTTAGCCCGTGCTGAGTTAAAACTTGGCCGCCCACAAGTGGATGCCGTGCGGGGCATATATCAAGTACATAAGTACTGAGTGACTTTTGATTTACTCAGAACTCAGCACTGAGTAGTGGGTAGTTTACCAGCACAGACGCTATAGTTGCATTGGACTATTCCTCATCATCTTCCTCCTCAAAATCATCATCGTCTAACTCAGCTTCCAAATCGTCGGTTTCATCGAGGAAGTCGTCATCATCAATAAGTTGAATTTTGCGAGGTGGCTTGGTCGCTGGTTTGGATTTACGAACGCTTTGAGTTTTGTTCCTATTTTTATTTGGTGGTAATACTTCCACGTCTACAGACACCGATTCTCCTGGTAAAGCAGGTAGAGATTGAGGTTCATTAAAACCAGCGATCGCATCATGTTGTTGCCAAATGAGGGCTTTAGCTATGGGCTGACCCAAATAAAATTGAGACAGATTTTCAACGGTGGGTTTAGTGTAGGCTACAGTTTTGCAACAGTTATGTTTATTTTTACCTTCACCTTCTTTAATTGCTCTAAACTCAACTTCTAGTACACCTAAACTCCGCCATTTATCACTTTTACCACTAAATGGCACTTGGAAATAATCAGCAAAGGTTTTTTCTAATGAACGGTAAAACTCCTCACGTACTGATTTAAAACTCCAAAGAGCTACATTTTTGAACCGGACAACAACAGGAGTAGTATGTAATGGTTGATTCTGGTCATCAAGAAACATGATTGCGTGTTCAGAACACACATCCATTGTTTTCTTGTCAAGGTTATGTTTGTATTCATCATAAAGCCCAACAAAAGAACCACCCAAATCTTCAACATCTGATTTATAACGGATATACTCTGGTACAAAAGCTAAAACTAGTAACCGTGCTTGAGTAATTAAGAGTCCAGTAACATCTTCAGTTAGGGTGACAATAGTTAGGTCGTTTTCATCAGGTATATCAAGCCAGCCAGCCTTTTCTAGCTGATCTTCTGGAATTAGAAGTCCGGCGGGTTTGTCATTAACGACAATGCCGTAAGGCAGTAATGGTCGTCTAACTTGGTTATAACTGTCGCTGAGAAGTTCTGGGTCAATATCGTCAATATCAAGGTCTGACAATTGAGTGTTAGGAGCTTTAGATTTAGCTGCTTGAGCTTTGGTATTAGCTTTGGGATTATCAGCAGCAGTTTTGGCAGTAGATTGATTGGAGCGATTAGAGTTGTTTGAAACCCTAGATTTAACCATTGGAGTACATAAATATGATTGCCCAACGCATGAGGCGTTAGCCTCAAAACTTATTTACCAATCGTTGCTTATGAGGCAATTACTCTCCACCACAGATTTAAATTACGCCATAAAATAAAGTATCTTGAATGCTAATTTACAGACTAGCGAAATATATATGAGGATGACAGGAGGTTAATCATGAAATTATCACCATTATATGTGCAATGGGAGCAAGAGGCTCAAAAGCAAGGGCAATGTATGGTTGTAGAAAATTTACTAACAGTTCGATTTGGTACGCTAGATGAACAATTAGCCACAATTATTCAGCCTATTCTAGAGCTACCTTCACAAGAGTATGCTTCTTTAATGTTGCACTTATCGAATCTCTCCCGTGAGGATTTATTGGCGAAGTTTAACAGCAACCATTCATAAAGGTGTTATGTATCTGACACTCCTCTAGAAATAGAGTTTCTAACACCTCTAAAAAAATGTCCATAAGGTCAATACTTTAGCTTTCACTTAGCAGCTAAAATTTCTGCTAAATGCATACTTCACTGCTATGAACATTTACCAGAAAAATCTACCACACAACCAGATCACTGCTAACTCAACATTAATTGAAGTCTCATCCTTCCAAGCACAAGAGGCTAGCATTGACTTTGGCAAGTTGTTTCAACAGTATAACAATCCCCAAGGTTGGATGATGGTAGGTGGAATACTGTTCGTTATACTGTTGTTGCAAATCAGTGGTAGTGGTAAGGGAAAAATTACCACTGGTAAAGTCTCCGGTATTAGCGAGAAACTAGCAGCAACTAACCTAGCACTCAAGCAAATCAAGGAGTGCAAACACAATAAAGTTACCCTGTGGTCTGGAACTCCTCGCTATTGGGTAAAAGGTAAATGGCGAACGCTAATTACTAATCTGCAAACAATGTTAGGTGCATCTCCTACAGTTTGGTTTCCCAATGCCGAAAGGGGAACACTGGTAATAGGTGCGCCTGGGTCTGGTAAAACCTACTCAACCATAGACCGGATGTTAGAAAGTGCGATGCAGCAAGGTTTTCCGATTTTACTCTACGACAAGAAGGGCGACCAACTACGACTCCATGCACCCCTAGCTGCACGTTATGGCTATAAAGTACGAGTATTTGCCCCCGGTGAACCCTTTAGCGGTGTGATCAATCCTTTGGATTATATGCGTGATGAACGCGATGGGGTAATGGCAGGAGAAATTGGGCAAGTGATTAACCGCAATGCTTCCAGTGGTGGTAAAAGTGATGAGTTCTTTGCTAAAGCCGGGGACTTGTTAGCTAAAGCACTTTTACAGTTAGTCAAAGGTTCACCTTACCCAGATATGGCGATGCTTTATGCTGTGCTGCGGTTGCCAAAACTTGTACAGCGCCTTGACCATGCGGTACAGTCCAAAAGGTTGGATGAATGGGTGGCGACTTCATTTATTCAATTTTTGAGTGCCAAGGATGCAGAGAAGACTATTTCGGGGATTTTGACCACAGCAGCAGGTACTTTCTCATCTTTCATCCAAGCTGATTTGTTGAGGGCATTTATTGGGAAATCGGATATTCCCACTAAGCTTGAAGGTAGAGAGATGGTGGTGTTCAAGCTAGATGATGAACGCCGCAGTGTGGTTGGGCCTCTGCTGGCGGCTGCAATGCACTTGATGATTGTTGGAAATTTGAGCCGTCCCCGCAAAGATCCGTTGATTATTTCTTTGGATGAATTACCATCAATTAAGCTAGACCGTTTACCTCAATGGATTAATGAATATCGTTCCAATGGTGCCTGCTTTATTCTGGGTATCCAAAGTTTAGAGCAACTTTACGATATTTATGGAGATAAGATGGGGAGTGCGATCGCTTCTGCTTGCAGTACCCATGTCTTGTTTAATCCTGGTAATTACAAAACGGCTGAGGATTACTCTAAACGCTACGGTGAGAAGGAAGTGCTGATTAAAAATCGTACCACAGGGCGATCGCTTGGCGGACAAATGAGCCGTTCAATTAGCTGGAGTGAGAATTTACAAAAAATGCCTGTAATCAGTGCTGACGAAATTTTGAAATTTCCTCAAGGTAAGTGCGTAATTACCAGTCCTGGTTATAGTTCCGAGGGACAAGCTTCTATTCCTTATCCTTTAATTATTCCCGTGTCCAAAGCCGATGAAAAACGGGCGCATGATAGTGAAGCTCTTTGGGATACACAAGTTAAACCTGCTTTAGAAAGTCAGGTGATAATTCCTGATATTAAAACGCTAACACAAGCATTACATGAACGGATTGAGTCAGCAGCGCGGATGTTGCCATTACCAGAGGAAGATGTAGCACCTGCACAGGAGTCTAGTAGCAGTGAAACTGATGTTTTAGAAAATTTTCCTAACCGAGTTTATCAAACACCAGGATTGCAGTAAATCTTGACAATGCTCTTGTTAGCAAAGCTGACTTTTGACGGGATGGGGAAAAAGGAACTGGTTCGTGTATTTATTGATCGCATGATTGCGATCAGCCGCTGTGGGCGACGGACAATAATTTTACTGGTGGAGTAGCCAAAACTATCTAACTCAATCTTACTTATTGTGAGAGAATTAAATTGAGAATATTCATTTCTTTCGATTGAAATATTTGATTTTCATTAAATAAGCTTTTTCTCAATTTATCCATCACAGCACTATTAAAGACTACATAGGGAATATTTTTATAATTAGAGTCAATTGGCAAAATATTGTATGCTAAAGCCAGTGTATAAACATACTTAGCCAAAATATCTCTGAAAGATAGATTAGATACTATTCTCTCATTTTCAAAATAATCTTCAAAAGCGTGGAATGAGATAAAGGTCTGTATAGGCAAGGCGTAATAACGCTCTGATGAACGTGAAGTCTGACTTAGTTTTTGAGAACGTTCTAACTCACTAAAAAGTGTTCTTGCTAAGTCTATTAGGGAATAAGCAGCACTAGTAATTTGTTTTGGATACTTCCCAGATTTGACCAAAAGTCCAAGCTTCTTGATAAAGTCTTCATTCCGCTCAGGGTCAATAATTTTTTCTAAATCGATATAATTGGTTTCCTTTACCAACTTTTCTGATAACGGTACAATTAGTAAACTTCCTCTGACATATGTTTGCTCAATCGGTGGAAGATTAAGTAATTTATCAAGACTAGTCTCCATTTGTGATAAAACGTAAAAGCCTATTGAAAAATAGGATACTTCTTGATTTTCCGAGAATGATTCTTTTTGAAAATAAGGAATAATTTCGGTTTTTTGAACAGAAAGCAATTCATATAAAGTATGCTCGATATCTCGTAACAAGCTATCTTCAGGTTGCTTTTTAAACTCCTTACGGATTTCTCTTAATAAAGTAGCCAATGAGCCAATAAAGGTTTCTCCCGCTTGGCTAATTGATTTACCACCAATAGGAATAATAACATATCCCTCTCTACCTATTTGTCCTGAACCCACAATTCTGGTCATAATAGAGGCTTTGAGAATAATCAGAATATTTAGTACATTCAAGCAAGCCTCTTGCAATGAAAGATTTGCAAGTTTTTCAGATTCATCAGCACTTAAACGGTTTCCGTCCTCATCAAGTTTTTTAGGGTAATATATTGCTTTATCAGATAAGTAAAAAGTCAAATTTTTATCGCCTTTATCTAGTTCACCTCCTCTTCCTCGGTAAATTACTTGTATTATTTCCATTAAGTTTTGCTCAATTTGGAAACCAGGAATTTGTACCAGAATATATTTAGTATTAGGGAAAGACAAGCCACGAGATGCTGAAGCAGTCATAAAGACTACTTTTATTTGTTCTTGATTTTGATATCTCTGAATCTCAGCTTCTTCCCTATCTGACAAACTAGCGTGTATTTCCAAATACTCTTGATATAGCTTAAAGCTCGGTCTTTCTTTGGAAATATTAGTAATTAATTGCTTAAGGCTATCTTTATTTTGAATATAAACTATAATTTGACCATCATTAGCTTTCAGTAGCTTCAAAATATCACTTTTTATTTTTTCAGCAACATTAGCATCTAACTTGAAATTGTCATCTGCAACTTTTTCTGAGTTTAATGATTGTATAAACACTTCATAATTAATGGTCAGCTTGTCAGCAGGATAGGAATTTGCATTAATTAGAGTTGCCGGCTTACTTAAAAAATCAAATTCTTCAATTGATAAACATTGACCCATAGAATCTGCAACTTGCCTAACAAATATTTTGTCCCCTTGAACCTGGTTGTTAGCAAGATGACTGTTAACTACGTCTTGTATTGTCAGTGATGCGTCAGCAGTAATTACCTTTATATTAAAGCCATATTCAGGATTTAATAAATCATATTCTTCAATAAACTCTAAAATGCCATGCAAAAAAGCTACTCCTTCTTGGGAACCAGTAATTTCGTCAATCATAATGAAAATATTTTTCATACGATTAGCGATTGCTTTCATCCTGTTTTTGATAATTCCAGGTGGCTTGCTTGAGGAATTATAAGCACTGCTAAATATTCTACTGAAATGCTTTAAAGTATTACCGTAGCGAGTTTCCTTAAGTGATTGAATTGACGCAGTAGCAACAATATTGTTAGGTAAATCAGGATTAATAATACAGGTGTGAATCGCTTCACATAAACTTGCTAAGACTCCAACTTGGTTACGTCTCTCCACTTGTATCAAGTTATCTGCATATCTAACCAATTCACTTGAAAGCTCAAATGGATTGTCTTTTAAAGTATTAGCATCTAAGAATTGAACCTGTCCTATTAAATGATTTCCGTGAAGTTTATTGCTATGGTATTCAACAGCATAGCGCCCTTTTGCATAATCAATTATTCTTTTGTTTGTATTAATACAAATCAAATTATCGTCAAATAATTTTAGGTCTGGTTTTTCTCTAAACTTCTCGATAATATCCCTGTTTACCTGAATACGAGGACTGATATATATCAGGAGCGAACCTTCATTTAGCTGTTTAATAATTTGCTTTGCAACTGCTGTAGTTTTACCAATTCCGGGATTTCCGGTCAAAAACAGAAATGCTATTCTAGAATCTGTAAGCGCCCGATGTATTAACTCTGCATGAGCATCTCTGAATTTTGTTTTTGTTATTTGTAGGGATTGCTTTACTGATTCAGGTACAATACCAGCCGTATTAAAGAAGTGTTTTTCCGCCTCAAATACTTCAATATTTTGGATGTGGCTTATTGTATCCTTTTTGGCTTCAACTATATCTTTAACGAACCTTCTACCATCCTGAAAGTTTCTAGCCGCGTTGCTTTTAATAACTTCAAGTACTTTGCTGCGGCTCTCATTAATATCTTTGAAACTTTTATCTTTGTAGATTTTGTAACAAGTTTTTAATATTTCCAGGCTATCTTGACCATCATCTTTTTCTTTAGTGAGGGTAATGCCATTAATCATCCTGTCACTATACCCAAAACAGTTAAACTTCACTGGGTCAGTGGAGGATATTTTACCTGATGATAGTAAAAATTTATAAAAGCTCCAGGCGTAACTACAGGCTTGGATAACCTTAACAGCTTCTTTATCTTTCGTCTTGAAAGCAGAGAAGTATTGCACCAATTCCTTGGAGTAAATCTCGTTAAACTTATTGTCCTTATCGCTACTATTACCAGTATCTATACCAAGTCCACAAAAGCTAGATTTGGAGCGCACATAGTTCAACTCGGTACGCAATGAATCTTGTAAAGTTTGGATATTATTTAAGTCAGTTACAGAATTAATAGCTGAAGTGGTAAAGGTGGATAGGTCTACAGTCAAGATTCGATATTTACCCAAATACCGAGTCAATAAGAGGGTATCAGCTTTCAGAAATTCACCAGTGTCTTTGTAGCGAATAATATCTACATTTTCAAATCCCTGGCTCTCCAAAATTTCTTTGTAGCAAACTATTTCATCTCTGTCTAAAATACCAAAGGAGTTGTCACCATAGAAGTCACACTGAAAATAAAGAATTTCTATTTTGCTTTTATTACGCCAGCCAGTTGCTTCTATATACTCTCTAATAAAGCTATAGCCAGAAGTCCAGCCTTTTTGAATAAACAACTTTACCCAGTCTCCTATAATCTCTTTATGAGATTTATCTATATAATTCTTGGTAATAGCTTGTTGTATTTTATGTAAATATAAACTACTTAACGGTTTTAGATAAACATCGTCGTAGGAATGTTGAAACTTGGAGTGTTGAAAATAAGTTAGGATGCCGATATTAAAGCTTATTTCAAATACCCGACCTAAATTAATGCCTAAATCATCTGCCATAAAGCGCACTCCTGATGCTAGTCAAAAAGGCTAGGTTATTAAATTTCACGTTTCTATTTGAATAAGTGTAAGTAGAGATTGTACCGATACCTTCATCTCCAATTAGCTTACTGTAAGGATTCAGCTTAAATGCTATATTTCGGTTAACTTCATATCTAGAAAAATGAAATAAAGTAATGTACTGCACAATAGCTTGTTGCAAAGGTGAATTTTTATCCAGAAGACCTGCCATAATATCTCTGGTATCAGCAACATCATAAATATTTAATAAAGTGCTATAACAAACTACACTATTAAAAATAGTGCGCTGTTCGTCTACAGAACGTCCTGTAAAAAGGTTAAGAAATACTCTAGTTTGTTGGCTTTTATCTTTAGATAACTTTTCTAATTCTTCAGTATCAGGAATGTAAAAAGAATCAACTGTTCCGCGAGTAAAATTTAGGGCAGGATAAGTATCCATAAATATTGGATACAGCTTAATATCTGGTTTGCCATGTTTAAGATACTGGACTACACTCTGAGACATAAAGAATAATGAATCTGGGTCGGATTCCAATTTAGTTATACCCAAGCTTCTACTATATGGAGCCTTGGCTATATATAAAAAATGTTGATACCCTTGCTGGTAAAGCTTGCTAATTTCATCTTTAATAATCTCTGGCTGCGTATATATTTTCGAGTGTGGTTGATTATCAGCAAACGTTTTGATAGTTTCAATTTTTACTGCTGTATCAGATACTTTATTAATGACAATGATTTCACCATAGATATTAGAAATTCTGGCTGTTTTGTCTTTCTCATCCCAAACAGCATCACTCAACCAGCTAGAAACTAATTTGATACCATTAATCAGCAAACTATTATTTAGCTTAGGTTTAGGTGCTGATGCGGGAGTTTCATACTTTAAATTTGGTCGGATAAAAGAAATACCCTTGCCAGTCAGGGTATCTCCGATGACTAAATCTCCACCCAAACTAGGAATAGGCAATGCCAAGTAGGGAGCATAAAGCATAAAGTTTAAACTTGCTATTTTCATTAGTAATGAATCCCACTCCCAGCCTGTTAAACTGATGGCATAATTGGACATTTCCAATGCTAATCTTCCTGTACCCAGTGCTGGTTCATATATATGAAATGGTGCTATTGCAGCAGAACTGTCAACTGCTGCAATAGCCATTGTCCTGGCTGTCCAAGTAGGAGTAGGATAGAATTTAGCTGTTGATTGTCCGTAACGATTAGCAGCCAACAAATGACCGAAGTAATCGAAGGGACAAGAAATCAAAAGCTTCAGTTCCAGTTCTTGAATAAGACGATTACTCGCACTGTTACATCCCTCTGGCTCATGAGGCAATTTAGCAATGCTGGGATGCCCTAGACCATAAAGTAACCAATCAGTGAAATAGGGAATAAATCTGGAAGGACTGCCACATCCACCTTTAGGAATAGATTGCAGACAGCTTGAGAGCATCTGTAAAACTTGAGGATGTCCTAAGTCTAAAAACTCAGTTTGTGGTATTTCTTTAGGCAGTTCTCCAGTTTCCATTGTCCATCGCCATTGCTCCCACCTACCTTGATATTCATCATCTAATTTCAGTAGTTTTGACAATAGCCATCCATGTTCAACAGTTGATTTGAGTACCATTGGTGTTATCTGTAATAAGCATTTGCCAATGGCAGAGGCATTAGCCTCTTAAATCTTGACTTCTGGAATACCTTCTAAATTGACCATTGACGATAACTCAGGAATGACTATGTTTGATTGTGATTTTTCATCTTGAGGTTTAGTCAGTAGTTTAATTAACCATTTTTCAGTCTGCATCTGATCCTTTTTATTCCAGCGTACATCTAATCTTTGGGCTGGTCTAACAGGATGTAATGCTAAAACTACGAGTTGTATTTGGTTAGGATTAACTGAGTATTGTCTAGCCGTAGTCCACAACTTTACCCGGTCTTGCCAGCTTAAATATGGATGGCGTATAGCCCATTCATAAAGCCTGGGAATACCTTGCTTAAATGCTATATTTGTTAATACTTGAATAAAGTGCTTGTCGTCATTAATTGCAAGAGGTGCAATAACTGGATTATCGACTAATAACTTTTTCCGAGATTGAAAAATTTCCGGTGCAAGTTCTTGTGTTTGAGAAACCCACTGAGCAATTTGAGGATAGGCATTTAATAAAGGTTCTACAGTCAGTCCTAAAAATAGTTGTCTCATCACCAAAGAGAAGTTATCTGCAACTATAGAGTCAAAGGCAGAGCGATTTGGATGAAATTTTTGACTGGGGAATAGGAGTTGTTGCTGTGTTTTAGTAATTTGTTGAATATCGGCAAGATTAATTACTGGCATGGTGGAGAGAATATAACATCTCTCCCATGCAGCGGTAAGCTGCAAATTAATTATACGTACAGCCAAGATACAAGAATTAGCTGTCATTTCCAATTCGCAATTCGCAATTCGCAATTAATAATACCCCACGCATGAATGCGGGGGCTTGAATATTGATACTACGTGTTTTGTTTCTTTTCATAATTGAAATTAGGGGCTTGTACCCTAAATGAATCAATTATCAATTACGTCCGCAATTGCGAATTGCGAACTGCGAATTGTTCGGTCAATATGATCAATCCTCTACTTCCGGCTCACCAATTGTCTTCTGTGCGCCATGACGAATATGGAGAATTCTCACCGTTGGAACAGGCTGATCTTCAAGAACCGTAAATAGAATACGATAGGTTTGCTTTCCTTGCCCGTAAAGAAGCTGACGAATTTCTTGACTAAAGAAGGCATCCTCTCGAGCGATTGGACAGCGCCGAGGCATTTCTTGCAGAGAGACGATTGCTTTAATCAGCCCTTGATACCAGAGTTGGGCGCGTTCATCTGTGGTAAACTGAGAAAAACTTAAGAATGCGGCATCCGCTTCGGCTTTCGCAATGCTAGAGAAATCAATGCGGTACGTCATGCTTCAAGAGACAATCCATATTTCTGATTTTGTTCAGCAATGAAGTCCTCTAAACTCGAAAATTGTCCTTGCTCAAAATCATCAAGCCCACGTTGGATTCCCTTTAAAGCCTCAAAAAAATCTTGATCGTCCAAACTCAGTCCTAAAGTCAGCACCGCTAGCGCCATTTGCGAAATATCTTGTCCAGTACTTTCAGCACGCTGTCGCAGCAGTGCCTCAACTTTCGGTGGCAGATCAAGTGTAATGGACATTGTGAGTTTTACCTCAGTGATACTGGTTTTATTATAGCGATGCCCTTCTCTACGAGACGCTGCGGCACCTCATAGATTGGGTAAAGCGGACTGCTCAAGTGTGGGAGTGCTTCAGCTACGCCCGTTATAGACATCGCGCTAATTCTAGATACCTGTAAAATTAAGCTGCAAGCGATGTCTACGACGATACTCATGTCAAACATCAGATGTAGCGACGATACTACGCCCCTGTGGAGGCAATGATCTCTGACCGACCGGAGGCGATCGCATCTAATAACAATAATCCCATTTGCTTCAATAAAGCAGTGTTACTATCAGGGCAACCATGTTGAATTAGACACTTGGCACAGCCAGTATCGCAATTGCAATCTCGTGCGATCGCTCTCGCAGCATCAGCAAGTTTTGGCAGATGTTTAAACACAGCTTCAGCCGCACCATTACCGCCATCACTGGTATCATAGAAATAGCCTGTGTAATTGTTATTTTCCCCTAACTCCTTCACTACTGTAAAATTCACCTGTTTTGGGTCAACTCTAGCCACCAGCTGTAACGCTCTCATAATTTGATGCCCAAAGCTGTGGATAGCAATCAAGGTACTGGAATATTCCCACAACTGTTGATAGCCTGGTGGAATCGGTTCTCCACTGCGGGTTAAATTGGTTCTAGTTTCCAAGGCATTGTGCTGGAGATATTCCCGCGCACTTGAGTTAATCGCTACTTTGACCATTGGTGCAGAAAATTGAGTACGGAAAGGCTGCTCAAACTTTTCTTCTGACAGGGTTTTCACAATTACAGCCTTACGTGTGAGTTTGCTACAAAGTGGACAACGACGTTCTTTAGGTAGCAGCTCTTTGTAGTTAAGACACCGCTTGTTCAAACAAGTCTGCTCATAGATTTGGGTCATTAAACTGTAACCACTGGTAATGTGCTTAACCTCACCAAAACTAAGTGACAGGGTTAAGTATTCCTGACAGTCATCAACTTCACTGACTTGAGAAAACAGCAATGGTAACTTCACCGGATCTGTTAGCACTGTTAGGCTACTGGTTTCTGATTCTGTAACTGCAACTGTAAACAGTGGGCTATCTGCTGTCTGTTTTAAAATTGCTTGTTTGCTGTTCAAGTCAAGGGAGATGCACTGATAAGTCAGCATTCGTCCATTGGCATCTTGTCGTTTGTAGATGGCTTGGGGATGGACTTCCCGGTGAGCAATATCTTCTGAGATTTCCTCTAGCTCTTCCCCAGTTTCTGCATCTACTAGCTTGATGGTAGTTTGGGATAAGCCACCCCGAAAGTTAACATCTTTATGGGGATAGCCTTTTGCCCACAGTCCATTACGACCTTTATTTAGATGCCCTTGGGCTAATAGGAGTTTTGCTACCTCGTAAGCTGCTGTGCCAAAGTAGTGCTTGATTTTATTAGTAGGAATACCAGTTTCTGCGGCTGCACACATCAAATGTTTAGCAGCAAAGATGGGATATTCGTCATTAAAGAAGACTTCCTCGGCTTCTGGCGATACCAGCATTTCTGGATGTTCTGCTACATAGCAGTCAATGGGATTGAAAGCATTGGGAAGCAGCACTGTCAGTCCAGGTTGTGAACGTCCGGCGCGGCCACTGCGTTGCTGGTATGCCATTTTGGAACCTGGCCAGCCACGCAAAATGCAACATTCTAATTCTGGTAGGTCAATTCCCGCTTCTAATGCTTCTGTGGCAATAATCCACTTGATTGTGCCAGACTGGAGTTGGTCAACTACTTCTGCCCGACGCTCAGAAGTTATGCCACTGTAGAAGGCGGCTACTTGGTTTGATTTGAGTAATTCTGTTAGTTCCCGCACGCTGCGACGGGAGTTACAAAAGGCGATACCTGACTTATTTTGATTGAGTAAAAATTGAATTATTCGAGCGGTGTCACCAGTCAGATTGTAACTGGGCTGAGTGATAATTATTTGTCTAGATGGTGAAGCGGCTCCACTTTTGCGAATCCAAATTAGGGGTTTGGGGTTGAGTTTAGTGGGTTTTAAACCGGAGATTTTCAGAGCCAGTTGTTTAGGATTACCACAAGTGGCGCTGAGGAAGATAAATTGCAGTTTCTTGGAGTCACCACCGTAATGATCTACTGCTAGTTTAATGCGACGAATCAGCCAGGACATATTTGCGCCATAGCTACCTGAGAGGGTGTGAGCTTCGTCAATCAGTACATAGCGCAATCGCTGATAAAAGTTTGCCCAATGCGCTGATTTCCAGGCTTGCTTGAGTTGAAAGTGGATTAATTCTGGAGTGACACCTAAAATATGCGGTTCACTCTTGAGGATTTGTTCTCGTTTTTCTGATTTGACATCTCCAACGATCATTGCCAGTATAGGTCTGGATTGTGTTGGTATGGTAGAGAGTAATTCAGAGATTTTGTGGAACTGGTCTAGTGCTAAGGCTCGTAGTCCATAAAATGCTAATGCTCGATGTTCTTCATTGATACAACCTTCCAGAATTGCGGGGTATGTGCTGAGAGTTTTGCCACTGGCTGTGGGAGAGGTGAGGATTAAACTTTTACCTTGTCTAATTGCTTGTAAGGCTTGAAGTTGGTGAGAGTAAAGTTGGGTAATTCCTAATGAGTGAAGTGCTTTAATTAATTTATTTGGTAGGTCATTAGGGATATTTTTCAGATTAGGTTCTTTGGCAGAGATAGTTTGCTGCCAGAGTAAATCTTCACCTAGAAATCCAGCAATATCTGTTGGTTCAGTAGGATGGTTATTTGAGTTGGAATTTTCTGTAATGTGTGTACGAGGTGGTGTCCAAAAGCTTTGTAGCAGGGCATTGTAGTTGGGCGTGGTCATAGTCGTAGTCTTCGCTCACTGCCCTAAAAAATCCCCCATTGGGGGAGTGCTACTGAAAAAATATGTATTTATTATAACCTTTGCTACGTATTGCCTCACCCTGGGCATAAGAATATTCAGCACACAGTGCGCTACATATAACTTACCTCTGGTCGGTTTCAAGGACTTTGAGATGATTAACATCTAAATGCCTAAATATTACCCTGAACTCCGATTGACATTTTATCCTACGCTTGGTAAGATTTTCTTACCAACGGTAATATAGTGTGCTGCACTATGACCCCAGAAAATGTAAAGGTCAAGCTCATAGAAGTGTTTAAAGAAATCCAGAGCGATAGCGGATATGAAGGACAGCCAATCACAGAAACAACTTGTCCTATCAATGATTTAGCATGGCTTGACAGTTACCTCTGGCCTGTTGCCATCACTATGTTGGCTACGGAACTTAACGTGAACATCCCTAATGACAAAAACATTTTTTTGTCAGAGGATTGCACGCGGCGACTCACCATCAACGAATCAGCTGATGTAGTTTGTGAAATCGTCAGTAAAGAGGAGAAACGGAGATGACTGAAGCAAAAGACAAGAAAGCAATAATTGCTTCTCGCATTCGCGAAGCACGTAAGATGGCAGGTTTGTCTCAGGCTCAGGTAGCTCAAACTCTTGGTCTACATCGACCCTCTATTTCTGAAATAGAGGCTGGCAAGAGAAATGCTTCCGCCGAAGAAATTACAAAGCTTGCAGAAATTTTTGATGTCAGTGTGTCATGGCTACTTGGTGAAGGTGCGAATAAGGTCGATGTCCATGACAATAAACTTCAGCTTGCTGCTAGAGAACTCCAAAAGCTTAAGCCAGAAGATTTAGACCGACTGTTAACATTACTTGCTTCAATGCGAACGGGGAGAGACAACCTGTGATTAGTAATATTAGTTACCTTGATACCAAGTGTAGGAAAAAATCTGTGGCTAATCAGAGGCAAGAATTGGCTCAACAGGCCATGCTTAAATCAATCGATATTCGGAAACAAGCTGGTCTAGACCTTAAAAGTCCAGCTTGTATCTATAACTTGTGCGACAAACTCAATGTGAAAGTTAAGTTTGTTGATATTAGTAGCATGGAAGGCATATATCTCAAAGGAGATGAACCACAAATATGGCTTTCTGCGCTGCGACCCCTTACTAGGCGTAACTTTACCTGCGCTCATGAACTCGGACACCACGTTTTTGGACACAGTTCAACGATTGATGAACTAACAGAGGATTCGGAGAAATCTAAGACTTTCCATCCTGACGAGTTTCTGGTTGACTCCTTTGCAGGTTTCTTACTTATGCCAACTTTGGGGGTGAGAAAAGCATTTGCTTCGCGTGGCTGGGATATTGCTTCAGCAACGCCACTTCAGATTTTCACGATTGCCTGTAGTTTTGGTGTTGGGTACGAGACTCTGATCAATCACATGACTTATACCCTAAAAATGATTAATCGCATCAAAGCTGCGTCACTTCTAAAATCTACACCCAAGTCTATCCGCCAAGATTTTCTTGGGCGTTCATCAGCAGAACCGTTGATAATTGCTGATGCACATTGGTCAATGCCTACACTTGATGCTGAAGTTGGAAGTCATCTTCTACTACCAAACACAGCAGAAGCAACGAACGACACTATCACTTTCCAAGAAAATCACTCACAGGGTCGTCTCTTCCAAGCTAACCGTCCTGGTATTGTGCGCGTTTACTGTCGTGACGCTGAGTGGGCAGCTTTTGTTCGGGTTTCGCGTTATCAGTTTGTAGGACTAAGCAAATATCGCCATCTTGAGGAGCCGGAAGATGAGTAATAGTGCGCCTCTCCCCATTAACGAAACAAACCTCTCTTGCGCTTGGAGTCGTATATTTCTACACATTATCGATAATCCTGGCAAAGAAATTTCGCCATTGGTGGTTAGTTTAACAGGTTTTAGCAGCGGTATTGTAAATGAAGACAAATCAGTTCGAGATGCTCTTGATAATTGCCTTGTAAAGAACAAAAAACAAAAAATTCACACAGTTGCAAATACGATTTTTCCTAGCTCTCTCTGGCGAATGGCTAAGTATGACCGAAAGAAATTATTTGAGATTTATCTTAATGCTCTTCCCAGATACAAAGCTGCTGAACCGTCGAAAAACCGACGTGGTATTTACTTTGAAAGGCTGATTGATTTTGGTTCTGGGCCCCACAATGGCAACCAACTCGAACACATCATTTTTGAGTATAATTCACACCCAAAAATCAGAAGAAGTATGTTTCAAGCTTCTATCTTTGATCCAGGGCGAGACCATATTCCTAATTGTAGGCAACTAGGCTTTCCTTGTTTACAACATGTTAGCTTTGTCCCAAATAATCAAGATAAAAGCCTTGTTTTAAATGCTTTTTATGCTACCCAACAACTTTTTGATAAGGCATACGGCAACTACTTGGGACTATGCAGATTAGGCGATTTCATGGCTCACGAAATGGGACTGACGTTTGACCGGATGAACTGCTTCGTAGGTGTAGCAAAATTAGAAAGAATTGGAACAAAATCGCCAACTTTAACTCCAGTTATAGAGGCGGCTCGGAATATTATGCAACAAACAACTTGCGAACATACAATAGATAAAACATAGCTTTTTTCCAGACAAGCTTAACAAAAGATATTTACGGGTGAGAGTACTTTACGGATTTAAGGAAACAGAAATGTTTCTTTAGAGAGATAAAATGGGAACAAAACGTCAGAAACAATCTAGCGAAAACGCCAATCAAAACAAACAGTTAAGTCTTGGAATTGGCGATAGTGGAGAAAAACCTATCTCATCGCCAGTTATCATTTCACATATTCTACCCGCCAAGCCTACAGTTGTATTCAATACTTATTGGCAATTCGCTGCCGAACGACAAAAGATATTTTACAAGAAGCTAGAAAATGCACAAGTGCCTTGGACTGATGATCCAATTCTTTCCACATACAAATTTACCAATGCCTACCGCGCAAGCGACCGCACGAGCCAGTACTTGATACGAAATGTCATCTATCGGGACGATCTACCATCTTCAATCAATGAGGTATTCTTTAGAATTATCCTCTTCAAAATTTTCAACAAAATTGAAACTTGGCAGCTTCTAGAAAAAAATATTGGACATATTACTTATGCTGACTATTGCTTTGAACGCTACGATAAAATCCTCACAGAAACCATGCAGTCCGGTCAGACTATCTATTCTGCGGCATATATCATGCCATCGGGTGGCAAAACATTTGGATATACTACAAAGCACCGCAATAATCTCAAGTTGATTGAAAAGATGATGACTGATGATCTGCCACAGAAGCTAGCAGATTCACGGAATATGCACCAGGGTTTCGATTTATTACATAATTATCCAACTATTGGCGATTTTTTGGCATACCAGTTTATAACTGATGTTAACTATAGCGAGATTACTAGCTATAGCGAGATGGAGTTTGTAATTCCTGGTCCTGGTGCGCTTGATGGTATCCGCAAATGTTTTCTTGATCTGGGTGGTTTAAACGAACCAGAAATTATTAAATTCATGGCAGATATCCAAGAATCTGAGTTTGAGCGATTAGGACTAAATTATCATTCCCTTTGGGGACGGAGACTGCAATTAATCGACTGCCAAAATCTATTTTGTGAGGTAGATAAGTATTCTCGGATGAAACACCCTGAAATATCGGGAATATCAGGAAGAACACGTATAAAGCAAAAGTATTCAGTTAACGTACAACCAATTAGTTATTGGTATCCACCAAAATGGAAAATTAACCAAGCTATTGAAGAGGATATAAAAATTCAAGCTGCTTCCAAATCTAAATAGAAGGTATTACTAAACGAGGGGTGCAAATTTAAAAAATGTAAAATTATTTGCCCTCCTTGCAAAAGTTTCTAATCAACTCCGATAACTCTACAGAAGGCTTTGCTTCAGCAACTTTAGCATGGCCAAGTGAGCCTGCTTTCAGACTCTATTTTTTCATGCCCATAATCAGCAACACCAAATATAATCTCAAGATAAGGAGTGGATAATGGATTTTCGTAAGTATCAACAACAAGCCCTGAAAACTGATCAAGTTCCTACTAAAAGTGGAGATGGAATAATCATACCTCTGCTGGGTTTGGTTGGTGAAGCAGGTTCACTCCTCGCTGAATATAAAAAGCATCTCCGAGATAAAGATGCACATAAACTTTTTAAAGATTGTGTTGCAGAAGAGTTAGGGGATTTACTTTGGTACGTTGCTAACGTAGCCAGTAAATTTGATCTAGATTTGGCAGAAATTGCACAAATTAATCTGAATAAGTGTCGTGACCGTTGGGGAAGAAGAGATTCAGTACAAATAGATAGTCAAACTACAGCCTACATATTTGATAGTAACTTTTCCGAACACGAAAGTTTACCGCGACAGTTTGAGCTATATCTTACTGAAGTGAGCGAAGATAACTCAGTGAAAGTGAGAGCATTTATTAATGGTCAACAGATTGGAAATTACCTTACCGATAACTCCTACTTTAGTGATGGCTATCGCTTTCATGATATTTTTCATTTGTCCTATGCTGCTGTTTTGGGATGGTCGCCAGTCATTCGCAGTAACCTTAAACGCAAGCGTAAAAGTAATCCTCGTATTGACGAGGTTGAAGATGGTGGTCGGGCAATAGCTATTGATGAAGGTATATCAGCGCTTGTATTCAGCTATGCCAAGGATCATGGGTTTTTGGAAGGAGTTGTAACGATAGATGACCAACTCCTGAAAACTATAAAAAATATGACCTTGCATTTAGAAGTTCGAGAGTGTTCGCTAGGTGATTGGGAGAAGGCAATTGTTGATGGCTATAAAGTTTGGCGACAAGTAGAAAAAAATGGGGGCGGTAAGGTTATTATTGACATTGATGCAAGTTCGATAAGTTATCAAGCAAAATAAAGTGGTAAACAGATCGTTTAATACCTCCTCCAGCTGGCGTAAGTAAAAGTGGTGGTTCACATCAAGCGTTCACAGAAACCTGGCTGACTGTTATGGTACTTACCATATGTCTTATTTCCTTTGCCTCCTGCCTTTTACCAACGTGAAATATTGACTTGGACTTACTTAAATAACTGATTTTGGATTTTAGACCGGAATCAAATATACAATCCAAAATCCAAAACTATCAGTCAACTTTATGTTGATTAAGTTAACTTAAATAACCTGCTAACACTAAGAATTATTAGCAGTAAATCCTTACTTTCAGCACCTCTCTTAATAGACATCTCCAAATCCAGCACCATAGTCACTGCTTTAGCTAAAGCATTGATGCTTGTATTTGCTACCTCCTGACGCAAATAGTAAATGCGATTAGGATTGCTGATATTGCATAGTTGAGCTAATTCACTATCTTTCTTAATCCCAGAAACAATCGCAGACTTAACCCACAGCCAAGTTCTAAACTGTGTTAGGAGAGTAGCAACAATCACCATTAATGGTTCCGAGCGTGACAGTAAATCATCCAGCAGGTGCAAAACCTGATTGCTTTCTCCTTGGCGAATAGCAGATGCCAGTTGTAGGCTACTTTGAGTCTGACATGGCACTAACTCTTTTACTTCTGCAAGTTCAAGTTGTCTGCCATTACCATAAATATACAGTTTGCGTAACTCAGTAGCTGCACGAGTCATGTCGTTACCAATTGCTTCTGCTAAATATTCCACTGCACCCTTTGACAGCACCAGCTTGATTTTTTTAGCGTGAGTAGCGATCGCCTTTTCAATTAAATCAGTACGCCAAGGTGGTATCAATGGAAACTCAAACAACTTGGCATACTTGACAAGATGTTTGTAAATCTTCAGGCGCTTATCTACATTGGTGGCGACAAACACCAGAATTGTGAATTCAGGCACTTGAACAAGCTGCTGCAAAGTTTCTAACTCAGTATCACCCCACTGCTTGAGGTGGCAATTTTCCACAATCACCAGTTTTTTACCACCAGTCAGGGAACGAGTGCGAGCTACGCTGATAGCTCGGTCAACGCGATCGGCTGGAAATCGGTGATAGCAAAGTGTGAGCCATTGGGAATCAATCTCTGCTTTGTATTCGTTTAGCTGTTCCTGAATAGCGTGTTGGTCGTCACCTGTCAACAATACAATCATGCTTTTACCCTCCCGTTACTGCTCTTGTTGGCAGTTTTAATTAACACAGTCATTGGTTGTTGACTTTGGGTAGCTCGTTGCAGCATTTTAGCGATCGCCTCTTTACTACTCTCAAACTTATTCAGGTAAGCTGGTGTAACCTCTAAAATTGCCTTGTCACCTTGCAATTTAACGAGATGAGCATGAGCCAACAGCTTTTGATTACTGGGTTTAGCTGTATCCATCACCTGCTGCCAAATTTGAGCCAAGTTAGTAGTCTGAGCTGCAACTGTTGGTAACAATTTGTCATCTACAGGTTTAACAGTTAGCGTCTTGGTTGCGCTGACAGGCAATAAACTGGGTATCAGGTTCAGTAAGCAAACTTCTAGCCACACAGCAGCATTTACTGTGTACCGCAGATAGTTTTCTGCTTTTTGTAACTCTGTTAGAGACAAGTTAAGCGTCTCGAAATTCCAGTGATTTGCTAAAACCTTGAGTTGAGCATAGCTAACACAACCAGTTAGCAAGGATTGCTCTTTGGGTGCAGACTTGATAATCAATAAATCTCGGTATGTTTGCAGTAAGTTAGAGAGAATCAATTTGGGCGTTTTACCAGAATCTACTAAAACTCTTGCTACTTGCAGCAAGTTAAAGGTGTTGTTGGTGGATATTGCCTGTAAAATTGACATTAATTCTGTTTCTGTCACACCACCAGCGATTTCCATGACATGATTGGCAGTGATATCTTCATCTAAAAGACTCACCTGACCCAGTAATTGCAGTGCATCCCGCAATCCACCATCGCTGAGTCGGGCGATCGCTGTTAGTGCCTGATCATCAATAGAAATAGATTCTGCATCTGCTATAATACGCAGGTGCTGCACAATTGCCTGAACAGACAAAGTGCGGAAATTAAACACCTGACAACGGCTGACAATGGTAGGTAATACCTTGTGCAGTTCTGTTGTGCAGAGAATGAAGACAACATGAGGTGGCGGTTCTTCAATACACTTAAGTAAAGCATTGAAGGCATTACCAGTTAGACAATGGCACTCATCGAGAATAAAAATTCGGTAACGTCCTGCAACAGGTGCTAAGGTACTGCGCTCAATTAAAGCACGGGCATCATCTACACCATTATTAGAAGCAGCATCAATTTCACTGACATCTAGGCTATTACTGGTTTCAATTGAACGGCAGGATTGACAAATACCACAAGGTTGGTCAGTTGGTTTTTTAGTGTTGAGGCAATTTAGGGATTTAGCAAATATCCGAGCAGTTGAGGTTTTACCTGTGCCTCTAGAACCTGTAAACAAATAAGCTGGTGCAATTTGCAGGTATTTGACAGCATTAGTCAGAGCAGTTTTGATGTAGGGCTGTCCAACTAATTCGGCTATTGTCTGGGGTCTATATTTTTGATGTAGGGCGACTGTAGACATAGGATTCATTAACCTTAATTTGTCGCCATTACCCCTGTTAAGGGGGTGTAATTTTGACTCCAAAATAGGCTGATTTGCTCAACCGTTCCTAGTAGAATTTACCATACTCAGTGCTGAGTCCTGAGTGAATTAAAAAGTACGGCTGACTTATGTACTTGGTAAGAGCAACTCCCCTTGTGGGCGGAATCTTTTTATCAGGAGAAGGTTGATACTTTCCGAATTGTGGGCGGTCTTTCAACTCAGCACTTGAAACTCAACACTCTTCATTTGCCTCATTAAGCAGTAGCAAATTCTGTTAAACCTCGTTTACTGGGATGATGAAAACCCAAAACAATATCGGCTTGGGGTATGCCGGCTGATAGCAAATCATCAACAACGCATAAATTAGTTGCATCTTCTTCCACCCAAACTTTGCCGTTTTTAATGCAGAGATAGATGATAATATATTGTATCTGCTTTTTGTCATCCCAGCCAAATCGAAACCAAAGATATTGATCTCTTGTTTCATCAAAAGCCAAGCGATCGCTTACTTCAACTCCCGGATCTTTTACAACTTGAGTATTAGTAGTTTCGTAATACTCAGTTAATATCTTCTTAATACCATTGCGGTATTGCTCTAGCTTATCCATTGCCAAATTTCCTCCTTTAAGGATCATCTGTGATAGTCCAACCGTCTTTTATCAATGCGTTCTTGACTTCATTATGGTATATGTCTTTTGCTGGCATGGTGGAACTATAGAGTAATACTCTGATTGTAAAGTGTTTACCATATTGGGTAACAATTAGATTCTAAAACATACTTTTCTATCTTTCCTTCTTGCACCCTGCTTTGCTTCATTTTTTCTTGATAAAACTGGATAACTTTGGTATTTTGGCGGCAAATAGTCGGATATTTACCGCCAAAATGCACAATTTCTATTTGTCAAAATCGAGGATTTTCGTTCATGTTGTCCAGTTTTGTCCAGAGTTGCTCAAATCCCCGTCTAAAATAAACACCACTCGTATCCAAAACACCCTACAAAACTTAAATATTACGGTTAACATTTATTAAGCATTTAGAGTGTACAGTGGCAGTAAGAATTGACGCATTTCCATTTGCAGTTCTGGATTTGGTCTATCTCCATAAGGAACCAACATCGCAGGATGATCTGATTGTTGCAAGTGCATTTTGATAGCAGAACTAGGAATTGCCTTGGCTGCTTCTACTAAATACTTGAGGTTAAACTGAATATTCAATGACATTTCTGATGGTAGATGAGCAGCAATAACCTGATCACCTTTGCCAAACTCCCGTTCAATTGATAATCGTAGCTGCTGCAAACTTCCATCAAACTGTAAGTAAATACCTTTCTCTTTTTTATCTGTTAACACAGCTAATCGTTCTAATGCTTTGACTAAGAATGCTTTTTCTAGGATTACTTCTCGGTCAAAGCTAAATCTTGCCAATAGCTGTTCGCAGTCAGGGTAAGTTCCTTCGAGACATTGACATCTGAGGATAATATCTTGCCAAGCAAAACCCAAGCGATTACTTTGGGCATCATACAACAGATTAATGAATTCGACAGAATCATCCAAGTTACGCGCTAGTTCTTTGAGGACTCGACCGGGAATAGTAAATTGTATCTCTGAAGATTCTACCTGTTTGAGGGGTTTTCTACCAATTCCTTGAGTTGAAAGTTCAGTGGTTGCAACTCGATGCCCATCAGTACCAATAAACTTTAACTTATCCTGTGTAAGTTGGATATGAACTCCGGTCAAGATATATTTATTTTCATCAGTGCTTACAGCATAAATTACACCTTTCAAACCATCTTTGAAAACTGTTTTTGGCAGAGGAATGGGAGTAGCATCAATTGTAGAACTAGGTGGGAACTCTTCAGCACTAATGCCTCTAATTTCATATTTTCCATCAGCATCAGATAAACTGAGAGAGCAGATTTTTGTTTGCTTATCCTCATCAATAAGCTGTATAATCTGAGTCTGACTACTGAGGCTAATATTACCATTAGGGCAATGCTTAACTATCTCAAATAGCATTTCCACTGGCACAGTAATTTCACCCTTGAGCAAAACCTGGGCTTCAAAACTTGCCTGAATTGTTAATGCTAAATCAGTAACAGTTAAATGTATCTGTTGTGTTTCGATATCTGCAATGATTAGAGCATTAGCAAGAATAGGATGGGTAGGTTTAGCTGGGGTAGCACAACTAACTTTCATAGAGCGCATCGTGAAATTTAGTTTGTGAGCAGATTACCTCCATTCCTGATTCTATAAGTGGTTGAGAGTTTAACTCTGATTTGGCAGAACGTTTATTAGTACGCTTATTTGAGATAGGCTCAGTTGAAGTATCAGCATCTGGAGATGTAGGTTTTTTCTTTTTACCTGTAGATATTTGTGGGATATTTGCTAATACTTCATTTTCGCCTTTAGGATTAGCTACACTTGTTTGTTTTGTCTGATTTGCAGGCTTTAACCTTTGTTTCGATGCTGTTTGAGTCATGATGATTTATTTCTGGTTGCGTCATTGTTAGAAAGGTGACTGCGATAGCAGAAAATAAAGGATGTGAAGTTTTGAATCAGATGCTTTTACTCTGTGAGACATAGAGAATTTTACTGATACATCCCATTTAACGACTCTCAGGTAAGCCTTTATTCTGATCGTAGCTTTGGGAATATCTGGCTCCGCTCCTGAATTATTCAGTTCTATAAATGCCTCCAAAAGTTTTTTCCAATGCTTTTTAAACTGATGAATTTGTTGTTATTAGCAGATTCTTCTGTAGTGTTATCAACCAGCACAGGATCAGTTTCCAACAAAGAGTTCAGCAGTGATAGTTGATGTTCAACATCTGCCACATCGCGGTATATTCGAGACGGGTCTATTTTCATTCCTAAAGGTGTAGGAACAATTTTTAAATATTGGTTTAATGTCTCTAGATAATTTCTATTGGCAAATTGTCTTTGTGCTACATAAGGGCGCAAAATCTCCAGTAATTGGATAGCTCTTTTGATTTCTAGAGAATCAGAAGTACTATCAATTTGAGGTTGGCTTTCTCGATAGCCTTTCATTTTCTTCTCAGCCACGAGATTATGAAATTTAGAAACTGCTTGTTGATAATTACCGAAAGAGTGAACTTTTTGCTGAGATTTGTAGCCGACCCTACCCCACTCAACAGTTAGATTACCTTGCTCAACTTTTGCACTCCAGAATTTGTTACTGTTCTGAGCCGCATTTACAAATATTAAGTAAACTTCCATATTTTTGACATAATTTAGAGTAACGTATTGCCATGTCAAATGAATATCTCAACAACAGATGTTCATTTGACAAAAGCTTCAAATCATTACTAATTTTGGAATACCTAATTAGTACGGAACCTAGAAGTACGAAGACCTTTCTTAGACACCTGCACAGGACTGGAAGCTGGTCGCGCAATCTTTGACCAAGACTGCATCCGCTCAACAGCAGCAGCATCTTGAACAGCTAAAGGGGTGATGTTTTGCTGACAATTTTCTAAATCAGCCAGTGTAACCTGCTGAGGTCTTCCCTCATCGAAAGCCAGTAGAGCTGCTTCTGATGCCAGGGTTTCTAACTCAGCACCACTAAACTTGTCAGTAGCAGCAGCGATCGCCTCTAAATATTCCTGTGGAACTTCTATACCAAACCGTTCCAAATGAATCTTGAGAATCTGGCAACGTTCCAACTCAGTAGGCAGGTCAACGAAGAAATTCTCATCAAACCGCCCTTTCCTTTTGAACTCAATAGGCAGCGCTGTTGGATCATTACAAGTTGCCACCACAAACACCCCTGCCGTACACTCAGACATGAAAGTGAGGATATTTCCCAAAATTCTTTGTGAGACTCCAGAGGTATCACCATTAGCTGAAAGTGCTTTCTCAACCTCATCAATCCACAAGATACAGGGTGCGATCGCTTCAGCAGTCTTGAGTGCGCGGCGGACATTGCCCTCAGATTCTCCAACCAGGCTACCAAGCATCGAGGCAATGTCTAATTGCAGCAGTGGAAGATTGAGTATGGTTGCAATGTTTTTTGCTACTATCGATTTACCCGTCCCTGGTGGCCCTGCCAGTAACACACCTTTAGGCTGAGGTAGATTTAGCGATCGCGCTTCTTGGGAAAATAACCGACGGCGGCGTTGCAACCAATCCCGTAACAGGTCTAGTCCACCAAAGGGTATGGTCGCTGATTTACCCAATTCGATACCCATCTGAGACAGTAGGCGGGTTTTGTATTCGACAACCAAAGGGATGACCGTAGTATCAATTACTATACCTTTAGAAGTTAATCGCTCCTTAACAGTCAGCCGGAGAAAGTCGCTGATTTCCTCCAGCGTCAAGCCTAATGCTGCTCTTGCCAAGGTTTCTTTATCTTCAGTTGTGAGAGATACGGTAAAAGTTACCTCTTGCTCACTGGCAGATTCTTGCAAATACAGCAAATATGATTCTAAGTGGTCTTGAATTTGCTCAATGCTGGGCAAAGGAACTTCACAGCAAGGAATTAGTCTCAGCAGGGATTCGTGCAGTTGAATGTTTTGACCTAAAAACACAATTCGCTTTTCAGTCGGTTTGAGGCGATGGTACAAGTTTTTTACTCTGGTGAGGATTTCCCAACTCAATTGCAGGGAGTTTTTACCCACAAAAGGGTGAACATCTCCCAGGATGAAAACCCCATTACCGCCGAAATTGTTGATGTACTCGAACACATATATTAAAGGGTCTATGTTATGAGGCTTTTTATACGTCTCGACTGACTTGAACACCAGTCCACCGTCGTCAGCAATCAGACATTGCTCCAAGCCAGAAACTCCCAAATTCCAGAAGTACACAGGACTGTTAAGTTTGTCCATCACTTCAGTAGTTAACCACTGAATGATAGTGGCTTCTTCGGGGGACAGAACATCTATTGCCACGATAGGTATTTGAGAGTCAATGGTGGTAATCAGGTTTGATAGTTTCATTGTTGCTAATTTTGATCGGGTACGGGAGAAAGTTTTTCGTGAGTGGTAACAAGATGCACGACTACTTCGTAAACTTCGGCATCGCCGTTAAACACTTCAGCAACTCCAGAAGAATTTGGATGAGCAATGGCGGAAATTAGGGCATTGACTAAAGCGCACAGTCCCTCCGCATTTCCTTTGATAATTACTGGTTGCCGCGCTCCTTTTGAGGGATAAATATGGAGCATCGGATAATCTTCAGGTAGTTCGCTCATACAAAAATTGTGCAGGGGGACGAGCAAAATCCCTCCATCAAATGTTAAATGGTGGAATTGCACCCTTGTTTAGATGAAAAACAAGGAGGACAGGGAAGACCAGGGAGAATTATTGAAGATATCTCTCCGTTGTCTACCCCCTCTCCCTTATCATTATTTATTGGTGCAGCCGTTGTTGATGAGTAATGATGCTACGAAGTTGTTGCTGAGATTCTGGTTTGTAAGTGCGATCGCCTTGCACTATGCCCAAAGCTTCCTCAAAGGGTTGCGTTGCTTCTAGACACGACAAACCCTCAAATCCCTCGGCTTCTATTTTCACTTCACCTGTAGCAGTGTCAAAATGTATCAATATTGCTCGTTCCATAAGTTACCTCCGTACTTGTTGAGTTTGCTGGTGTGCTGAAAATGCAAGACGCAGGGTATGTACCTGACCATTGGTTTGTTCTGTGATGGTGCATTCTCCCAGATGTTCTTGTAACTGGGCTGCTTTAGCGCGAACCATCTCCTTGCCGTAGGCTTGTATTAGGGTGTGCGAAAAGAAGTCTTCTCCTAGTCGGGGTACAGTTTCATAGGCATCATGGATCAGTTGATACACCCCTGCTTCTTGATCCCACCTAAACCCGATATCTGCACGGACACTTAAACTACGACCAGGGACAACAATCTCAGCACTTTGTCCTTGGGAGTCGTCGTAATAACCTCTCAGCGATTGTGGTTTTTCATAAACTTGGACAGTAAGCTGCAAATCTTGTAGAGCTTGTACTAAACATTCACGGTTAGTTAGTTTTGTAGTGACAGTTGAAAAGTGCGACATTTCCTACCTCTAAATACTGTGGACTGGTAAATTAATGCGAACAGTGGTGATAGACAAGGAAGCAAAAAGTTCCTTCCCCTCTCAGTTCCGTAGCAAGCTTGGGAAGTGTGGGCGCATTGTCTTCCTCTACAACGCCACTTGACGCCAGTCGCCTCTCCCAAGGGGAGACGCTGCGCGTAGCTTGCTTCCCCGTAGGGGTACAAGTCGGGAAACCCGCCCACAGCGCTGGCTCCTTTATGCCGGGAAACCCGTCCACCGCAGTGGCTCCCCCACACCTCGTTTTCGATCAAGGACGATACAGAAACGTTCTTGATTGTTTTTTCTAGCGAAGTTTGAGAGACATCGCTGTAGCTTTGGTTAAGCCCATACCCTCATCACTTGCTAATCGTTGGAGATGGCGTTGTTCATCCAGAAGCTTGGAGCAAATTTCATCCATTTTTTCCTGCAACTGAGAACGCCCTTGTGAATCCAGCTTTTTGGCATCCACAGAAGCGTTTTCGAGAACATTTTCTAGATGAGCCATCATTTGTCCAAGGCTGCTACCTGCTTCAAAACTGGCGTTAGCCAAAAGCATTTGGACTTTTTTGAAATGGCGTTCCATCTTCTTCTTGAAGTTGACTGGCTTGCGTCCTGGTTCCCAATTGCTCAAATCTTCGAGCAGATGAGCTGCTAATTGTTCTCCTCCTGCGATCGCTGATTCCCTCAGTGTTTGTTCTAAATTTCTGTCATACTGTTCGATAAACCGAGTTATTTGCCCTAAGCATTCAGCTTGTTTCTCTGACAATTGTTCACTGATGGCGGGAATAATGACAGGACGACCAATTACTA
>NZ_NOLK01000091.1:0-30966 GCF_002245985.1 Nostoc sp. 'Peltigera membranacea cyanobiont' 232 | reverse complement strand
CTGCTCCCCTGACCCCTGCCCACAGCCACAACCTGAAGCTGTGACCGTTTCCAAAGCATTTGACACAGTTCCTCCAAACAAGTATTCAAGTGAACCAGGGATATTGATTTTGCCAACCAAACATCGACTTTGATCGGAGCTATCGGCAATTGTACAAGGCAAAGCGCTGTTCAAAATTGCCGCTCTCACTTTTTGTGGATCGGGGGTTTCTCCCCGCTGAATTTGCAAACTTAACAGTAGTGCTGCCACTCCTGTTGCGATCGGTGTGGCAAAACTTGTCCCACTCAACCGTGTTGTTCCGCCTCCGGGTTTTGCCCCCAGAATATTTTCGCCTGGTGCCAAAATGCCTTGAGTTTGGTAACTCTCGCCCCAGTTACTGAAGTCGATGGGCTTACCTTGCTCGTCCATCGCCCCAACGGCTAACACGGCAGGCATTGCTGCCGGAACGTGTAAACAAGCACAGCCATCGTTGCCTGCTGCCGCTACAATCAGCACATTATTTTTCTGACAAAGCTGAACCGAGCGTTTAAGCCACCCTTCTGCTTCGCCTTCATCAGTGAGTTGTCCACCGCTAATGTTAATAATATGCGCTCCAGCATTTACAGCTTGCTCGATCGCACGGGCTAAATCGAGTTGAGACAACTGTCGTCCTTCATGTGCGAACACCGGAACGATCAATCCTTTACATTGAGGGGCAATTCCCCTGACAGGAGTACCCGACTGACCAAAAATGATACTGGCAACATGAGTGCCATGCAGAGACATCCCGCCATTAGGATTTGCCTCTCCAGTAACTAGCGTTGGTAGCAGGGTCAAGTCTGCTCCCAGGAAACAGGGATGTTTTAAATCAATTAGTCCATCAAGTACAGCAATGCAAATTTGGGGGCTACCGGAGGTTTTTGCTGATAGTGGCTCAAGAGCTAAAAGATTCATTTAGAAGAGCGCTTATGGGCTGTCAACTTTTTTACTTTCTTAAAAGATTACACCATGTCAAGCTGCTGCAAACATTTTTTCTTTACAATCCTTTTTTACTGGGATCAGATAGTATGAAGTCAAGAAAATCCGTTTTTTGATGCGTACTCCAGACCCGATACCCGAATTGTTTTCTTATAAAATTTTTGTACTACAAGATATAGGCTGGGTAGGAGCAACGCGATTTTTTAAGGTTGGACAAAAAACAAGCGATGTCTACGACGGGCTACGCCTACGCAGGGCTGGAGCGTACAAATCAAATAATTCTTATTCTACTGAATCGGCAGACCATAACCACATAAGAAAAAGAAAACTCCTGCTGGTTGGCTAGATAAAATTTAGCATTTAGCGTGGGAAGTGTTGATGTGGGGAGGAGTAGCGATCGCAAAACTTTGTCCACCTGAAATTGAATAACTTAACCGCTTCGTGATGCAAGGAGTTTGTAAAATTTAAGCAATTATGGTATCATCCAATGGCATCCAGCATTTTCGCAACTGGGGCAAACTTTAGAAGAATGCGCTGCCAAATATCGGGGGTTTTGTAAAAAATATCGACCACAGGCAAAGCCAGAAAAACGAAATCATTGGGGTAGCAGCTTTTTGCCATCGGTAATGAAAGGCGGTAAGTCGAAGAAATCTTCATCGGGATAGATGAGCCTACCTTGGAACAAGCAAAAAGTAACAGAATCCACGGAGGTGCATAAAGTAGCAGAAAAATTTATTCAGGCAAACTGCTATCAACCCCCAGTGCCAGGTATCGGATTTGTGTATGAAATGCTGATTACTTCGTGGAAAAATAGGCTGTAATAGATATTTACAAACTTCTGAAAGCCTTAAACGTTACACTTTACAAGTCGCAGCGCGAAGAAAGAGGACCACCAAAGAGGACTTTCCTCTCTAAACTTCAACCCATTATACCCTCTCTCAAAACGGTTAACCAATAGTACAGGTAACGCCATTGCTGACGGTAGGCTCCCCAACGAAGGGTTATCAGTTTTTTGGTTGTCATCATACCATCCAACTGCCATAGCAAAGCGAAAATAATTTTCATAATCTTTGCTAGTTAAGTCTTCTGATTTTATACCCAGCCGATTTCCGGTGCTAATCCATATTTTCTTTTGCACACTAAAGCCAAAACGTTTGTCAGAATTGTTAACCCAAAGGTGGTCTATGTTTTGCAGGTCTGAACAGAAAAAGTTATTTATAAAATTATTAGTAGAGTCGATTTTTAAATCGCCTTTTTCGCCTTTTTGTATTTTAGCAATATTGAGAATAAGTTCCCATGTTTGTTGATCAGCTTCTTGCCATTTTTTTACCTTCAAAGAATATTCAATATGAGCATATAAATGTTGGATAAGGGATTTTTCAACTCGTTTTCTTAATTTTTCTTCTGTATTATTTTTCGAGAGTAGCTCTATTAAGCTTTGATGAACAAATTCAATATCTTTGGGTGTGATAAATTGTTTACTTTTTTGAAAAGGGCTTGTTTTTTCTGGGTATTTTTGAAGAATGTTAAATATTTTTTTATAAGATTCTATAACCTTGCTTTTTTCCTTTTTATGTATTAGTAAATCCTTTTGAATTAGATTTGCCAAAATTTGACTTTGTAATCCTTCATTAGAAGTACTATTTGCATTATTTTCTAAAATATTTAGACTTTCTGTAATTACATTTCCTGCTTCATTCCACTTTTCAAGTTGCTGATATGCTTGTGAAATATAAGCTAACAGCATTGCTCGTTTAATTTCATAGTCTTTAATTTCATAGACTAAACCTATTTGTTCCCTAGCCTGACTTGCTTCAGTTAGTTTATTCTTTCTATCAAGTTCTTCACTTAGCTTAGATAAGGTTGAAATCTGTTTGGTAGTTTCTCGTATTTCTTGGATATTCTTACCTGCCCAAATTATAGAACTTGCCGCTCCTAGTAAGGTCAGCACTAAAACAACAGAGCCAATACGAATCCGACGTTGAGCTTTTTTATTAGCTTCAGCTAATACCTCATTCCTTTTTTCTGCTGCCTCTCTGTCCTGTCTTTCTCGTTCCAATCCAGCTTCTTGTTCTAATGCAGCTATTTCCTCTTCTCGTTCCTTCGCTTGACTCGCTGCTAAAAACTGCGTATCCTGATAACTTAAACTCTTATATCTCGACCACTCCAGTGCATCCTGTAACGCTTTTCCCCGCAATAGTCGAGATCGATCAGTTCCCCCAGAAGCTACCCAAAACTTAAAATTTTCGGAGTAGGGACGCAGATTTTTTAATTGAATTTTAATCCAATAGGAGTCAAAAACTTCTTTATATATGGGATTATAAACTCTTAAATTATTCTGCTGTCTAATAACTAATCCCGAAAGTTGTAACTCGCTTTGTTCTAAAGTATCATCTGCTGTAATCTCGGATTCCTCCTCTCCCAATCGAATTTGCTGATACAACTCCAGCAAATATCCAGCCCGTTGTTCATCTCGCAAAATCCTAGCTTGAATTGTCCGTAGATGCTCAGGCTCATCCTGTGATTCCCAGTTTTCGATAATCCGCGATCTCACAACTTGCTCTACTGAACGGGGGTTATCTTGCTCAGATTCTTCAAACATGAACTGACACAACTTTTGAGTCAGAAATGGTTGCCCCCTCGTCCACTGCAATATTTCTTGTATTATTGTTTGAGGATTATTAAACTTTCCCTGCAAACCCTTCTCTAATGGTTCAGCCTCATGCAGTTGAAAGCCTTTGAGAGAAATAGCCTGACCAATATTAAACGGGGTACGCTGTTTATCTTCAATCAAATTACTTGGTGATGCCACTCCAAGTAAACAGAAAGTAAGACGCTTATATTCAGGATTATCAACTCGCTTGTTATAACAGGCACGAATCAGTGCAAAAAAGTCATCTGTAGGAAAATTCAGACTGAGTACGCTATCAATTTCATCAATAAAAATAACAATATTCTCTTGAACTTCAACAAGTAATACTTCTTCTATAAACTTGCGAAATCTTGTAACCAATGAATTTAACTGATTTGCCTCCCACCAATCACCAAAGTCTAAATCTAATCCAAAACTGTCAATGAGCGTGTCAATTAAGTCTGCATACCATTGTTCGGGAGGGACATTCTGGATACCTCCAGCAGAAAGGTCAACGGCTGCACACTGTACGCCATCATCTCTTAATCGCTGCATGGTTCGCACACGCAAGCTGGACTTTCCACTTTGGCGCGAATTTAATACGTAACAAAACTTCCCCGCTTTCAGCCCTTCATATAACTGTGTATCAGCTTCTCGTATGACGTAGGTGCTGGCATTTTCAGGTAGACTTCCAGAGAATATGTATTGGTCAACCAAGATTTACCTGCTCCAAACGAGTTGAGAAGTACTGACGATACAAATCACAACTAGGAACGCAATCATTACTAACAAGTTTTATTAATCCCAAGCTATGCAACTTAAAGGTAACTTCAGTATCTAGCCTCATAGGTGCATTCGTCATTACTACTTTTTTATACCCTATCTCAAGCTGGGGATTATGTTGTAAATGCCACAGTTGTTGCCGCAAGTGGTCACTGAAGATTCCTTGCTCTGTTGGTGCAAGTCTTAACAATTCTTCTAAGGTCACTTGCTGGTTTTTCAGATGGGCAATCGCAGATTGTATCAAATAAGGATGTCCCCCTAGCAACTCCATCAACCCGCTTAAGTCCTGTTCTCCCAGGCTTAACTCATTCTGCTTGGCGAGTTCTGTTACTTGTTGCAAGTTAAATTCGGGTAAGTCAATCGCCAATCCCACATTAAACGGGGAGTGATTACTGTCCAATGAAGGATAAGATTCAGTTGAATGAACTACTACTAACCGCAGTTTTTTCCAAATATTACCAATCTTGTCTCCTTGTTTCGCTGCTTCATACCATCCCCGCAGTAACAAGCAGAATTGGGGGAAAATCTCTGGATATTCAAACAGTCGCTCAAAGTTATCTATGGCTAAAACTAAGGGAGTATCTGTAACCGATAATAAATATTTTTGAAAATAACGAGTACAGTTTTTATTCAGCCCAAAAACTTCTTGCCAGTGTTTATCTAGTTGGGGTTCTCGCTCCAGGCTGTCAGCAACATCAATACACAACCATTGTAGAAATGTTTTTAAGTTAGCCAGAACATCAATATCAGCCAGTTGTAAATCTAATTTTGCGGTTTGATAACCCTGGTGTCTTGCATAGTCTAGGGTTTTCTCCAGCAGTAATGTTTTACCCATTCTCTGCGGGGCTTTGAGACGAATCAATGCCCCTGGTTGCACAATTGCTTTATAGCATTTATCCTCAATTGGTGGTCGTTCTATATATATTGTTGTGTTTGCCGCTAACCCAGAATCATCACTAGCTTGCAACTGTCGTTCAATTGCATCCAACTTGTCACCAAGTTCCTTCAGGGTGCGCTCCTCTACCTGAAGCTGTTGTTCGTATTGGAACTTGCGGGATACATCAGTTTCAATAACCAACGCTGTTCGTAGATTTGCAACTTTCTGGCTTTGAAGGGTGTAAGCTTTTTCAGAGAGCGATCGCTGCCGTTGACTCTGCGATTGGACTGAATTACCTGATGCCACAGCCTGCTGCCCAAAGTGAATATTGTAGATGTCGCCGCCTATGCGCCCTGCATTCACAGACTCAGCATTAATCAACCCGCCACCAAACTGGGAATTGTGTAAGTCGTTCTTGGAGACTTGCTTTGGGTCTTCTGAGTCCGGCATGGGTTAAGCTTGAGCAGGTTTAAGCGACATTGTTGTAAATAATATCACCATTGTTTTTTAGGACAATAGATGCAAATTTTTTCTTAATCTCGCTTGAAATCCATTTGTGCGAAGTGGTCTTGCAGCAGTTTGTGGATGAAGCGGTAGCGGCCGCCAACACGCTGGAGTAACATACGCTCGGTACAGTAATTGAGGAAACGGGTGTAGTTCCAGGGGATGTAGCCGTTGAAGTACAGAACAAGACGTAAAGAGAAGTGTTGGATACAGGCTTCACCACAGAATAGTCCTGTAATTACCCCAAACATTACCCCTCTATGCAGTCCAAAAATTAGCCATCCAATTACCCCAAATAATAGGGTTAATAAAACAGCATTGACACTAGATTTCCAAATGCCTTGATTAGGAATTAATTTTGTTTCTATAAACGAACCAGACTGCTCTCCAGCAAGACCAAAAACTAGTCCAAAAAACAACCCCAAAACTAATCCTAAAACCAACCCAAAAACCAATCCTCCAATTACCCCAATAATCAACCCAATAATCAGCCCTGTAATTAGTCCTGTAATTAGCCCAATGAGCTTTCCCCCTAGTCCTCCAACTACTCCTAAAATTAATCCTGCAAGCATTCCTCCAGTCAATGCTCCAACTAGCCCAAAAACTAGCCCAAAAAATAAAATCAAATCTAGCAATTCATAATTGAAATTAAACCAAGCGATATTTTCTATAAGTGTAATTTCTTGCAAATTACGTACATAAATAGAATTAAAAAATATTTCCAATATTAGTACTCTTGTGACTCCCCAAAGTGGAATCCCAATTACTCCTCCAATCAGTCCAAATAATGGAATTCCAATTAATCCAGCAATCAATCCAAATATTAATCCAAATATAAATTTGTATAACTTTTTACTATTTTTGCTAACTAACCAATATGGCTGTATTTCTTCAATCAATAACTCAGGTTTTGAATCTTTTTTAAGTTGTTGAGCTAGCCAATGGAGCCAAAATATAGTTTGTTCTTTTTTCGGAAAGCTCAACTTTGCGTATGTTTTAATTTTAACTTGACGCTCTAACATTCTTGATACATAAGTATTCAGTAAATATTCTAAGCGTGCTTCCGTATTTAAAAGATACTGCCATTTTTCAAGAGATATATCTTCCATAGCTAATACAGTAATACTTAATAATAAAGGTGTTTTAACTAGCTCTAGTAAATCGGACTCGTTGCTAATAATTGCCCATAAGTCTATTCGCTTAATATTAAAAAGGTAATTATAAATTTGGTTATTATTAAAAGGCTGTAAACAAACAGCACCATTGAGTTGAACCTGAGTAGAGTAATTGTTGTATTCTTCACCTCTACTACATATAACCATATAAGATGGACGCTCTTGGCTTAGTAAAAGCTGATTAATTCTTTGAACACAGATTTCTTGGCGCTGTGGTTTTAGTTCATCGAGAGCATCTAGAAAGAGTAATAGCTGATGGTTTTCTACCCACTGTTTACCAAGTTGGCTTGAGACACCGTATTTCAATTTAAGTTCAGTCAGTAACCAATCAGTTAAAGTTTGGCGGTTATCTTTCCAAGAGGATAAATTAAATAAAACTGGAACAGGATAATCAGGCTGTTCTTCTGCTCGTTGAATTAAAGCTTGTGCTAGTTCTAATTGTGTCGTTGTCTTTCCAGAACCTGGATTACCCAGGATTAAAAGTTTACCTGCTATTTCTTGAGAATCAAAAATATCTAAAATTGTTGTGCTATCTGAGAGAATTTCAGCAGGCTTTAAACCAATTTTTATTTCTGTATCCCAAGGTCGCTTTACTTGTTGCGGTTGTAACTCCTTTCTTAAATTAATCAGTAGAGTATTATGTAGAGACTGGCTTAACCGCGCTGTAACTTCTTGTTTGACTGTGGCTAGTAGTAAACGCTCATTCTTTGGTCTAGCAGGATTGCCTACTGGTGTTACTGTTGGCTGTCCCAAGAAGATATTCCAAATATCTCCGCCAACTCGTCCAGCATTCACTGTCTCAGCATTAATCAAACCACCGCCAAACTGTGAATTGCGTAAGTCATTACTGGAGACTTGCTTTGGGTCTTCTGAATCCGGCATGGGTTTGACTTGAGCGTTCTTAAGCGTCGTTGTTCTGAATGTTACCACCTATCTGGTCTACGTTGACAGTGTTAGTGTCCACCATGCCACCTGCAAACTGTGGATTTTGAATATTGTAGTTAGAAACTTTCCGTGGATTTTCTACCAGTGCTTTTTGTACTGAACCTTGCTGTTCCACTATGTCAAATAGGCGGTTAATTTGTGCTTCCTGTTTAGAAATTAAGGTATCCTTATCCTCAAGCCTTGTTTGGTACTGTGCTTCCAATACTTTAGTCGCAAATTCATAGCCCTGCATAAAGTCGCTGTGGATTTTCGTTTTGTTTGCATCAGGAGAGACAGCAACTCTGACTACGAGAATGCCGTCGCCTTTCTTCTCAATACTTTGGACATTTAATTGTGCCCCTTGGTTTTCGACTTCTATTTTTTTGAACGAGTAAGCGAAAGCATCCCAGTCAATGCCGTTGCGGAAGATTAGGTCAAGTGTTTCTAAGGATTTTTGGAATAACTTAGTACACGTCACCGCAAAAGGGGGTCGGAAATATCGATGCTTGATGTTGGGTTTCACTTCGTTCTACCCAACCTACGGATGATTGAATTCCATACCCTTTTTGTGGTGGGCTGTACTTAGTGAACTCGCCAGGGGCAAAGTTGCCACTGCTGGGACGGCGTTCTTGCTGGTTTTGGCGGAGGTAGATGTAGTCACAAATTACGTCAGTGAAGTTTGTATCACTGTTTATATGCCAGTCTTCTATGCAAGCTCCTGTTAAGTTTGCTGTGTTAAAATTGGTTGCTAGTGCTTTAGTTTCTATTAAGATAGCATTACTAAGATTAGCTCCAATAAGCTTAGATACACTCAAATCAGTTTCGGTCAGGTTAACTTGCCATAAATTAGCTTTAGTGAAGTTAGCAGCAATCAAATCAGCTTGACTTAAATCTGTTCCAATGAGTTTAGCCTCGCTTAAGTCAGAGCGGCTCAAATCTGCCCAACCAAAATCAACTCTACTAAGGTCAGCTTTTCTGAAAGTAGCTCGACTAATTTTTGCACCACTTAAATCAGCACCTTTAAAGTTAGCATTATTAAAGTTAGCTAATCTAAAGTCAGCACTAGGGAACTTAGCTTTTACAAAGTTCGGTTGTATAGAAAGATTTTTGTCTCGCCACTCATTCCAAACCTGCACTCCCTGTTTTAGTATCGCTAGATGCTCCTCATTCGCCATCACCAGCTAACCTCTCTGCTCACCTGTTGCAAACAAACTACTCCGCATCCTGCCACCCGTCGATTGATGCCAGCAGTATATTAATCAAAGGATTATCGATTAATTCCTTCAATGCTTCTGTTCCCCCAGCCTTCAACGCACCAATTACTCTTGCTTTCAGTGTGGGGTTACGCTCAATCTCTTCGACTGCCTTAGCCACAACGCTCATCTTCTCCGATGTGGTAGTCGTGGGGTTTGTCTGGCTTAATTGGTTGAGAAGCTGCTGAATCTCTGCTGCGGCTTGGGCGAGGTTCTGCTTTTGTTCAGTGGAGTAGTTGGTAATGTTACCGCCGATTTGTTGTGCGTTTACGGTATCAGCATTGACTAGACCACCTGCAAATTGAGCGCCTTTGAGGTCAAAGTTGGACTGTTTTTTAGAACCTTCTGACATTATAGTATCTCCTTGATTATTATAATTTTCGGCGTAAAAGCTAGGACGTTCTAGTGCTGTCATCACCATATTTTCCAATCTGCGGATTTGGCTCTCTTTTTCTGATAGTAACAATTTAATTTCTCGTTCATTTAAACCTTTAAATTGATTGTAATTATAAAAATATTCTGCACTCAAGTCTGATTTATTAGCTTCTGGTGAAGTTTTAGCACGAAGTAAGAATTTATCTTCACCCCGCTTCTCCATTGCGACAATTTCTAATTTGGCATCTGGATGATTTTCTGCTAGCTGTTTAAATGAAATTGCAATAGCACGGGGATCAACTCCACGATTATGATAAAGGTCTAACGTATCAACAAGTGGTTTTATAAAATTACCAAAATCTCCATCTTCAAAAACCTCTTGTATATTATCTGGTTTTCGGAGATAATTTGGCTTCTCGGCTGTAGGAAGCTGCATATAAACATATTCACACTTCAAATTATCAAATTTGGTATCACTGGTAATATTCCAATCTTCAATAAAAGCTCCTGTAAGGCAAGCACCCGTAAAGTCAGTTCTATCTAATTGGGTCTGTACTAATCTAGCTTGGAATAAATTAGCATCTTGTAAATTAGTGCCACTTAAGTTAGCACCAATAAAACTAGAATATTTGAGGTTAGCTCCTTGTAAATTTATTTTTTGTAAGTTTTGCCCATCAAAGTTGAGATTCTGCCCATCTCTTGTAACTAATAATTTCCGTAGCTGTATATTTTTCAGGTAAGTTTTACCAGGACGAGCTGCGTCAAGACATTTTGATCCATACCACTCAGTGCAGTTTAAAATTGCATCTCTAATATCAGTATTTTTTAGTGTGGCTTTGGTAAAGTTAGCATCTGTTAAATTAGCACTACGAAAACTTGTACTTCCTGTAGTAGCAAAAGCAGTTGCGAATGAAATAATCCACAGATTTTTTTCATCTCCAGCTAAAGCACATCGATTAATATACTTGCTAAATAACACAGCAGTTGTAGCAAATATAATGGCAGCGATTGCTGAAAAGATGCTGGTCGTAGCTTCCGTTTCCAATGTTGCGTTAACAGCAACAAAAATTGCTGTTACGATAGCAGTACCATTAACTAATAAATTATTAATTTTCTTTTTGTCAATAGCAGACGTAAAAGCTATAGTTACAATCAAAATAACAATTTCAGCAATAAGAAATGAAACAACTATAATAACGCTGTTGGCAATATTAGCTGCTTGATTAAGTATGGAAGTGGTTGAAGTTAATATTCCAATCGGGAAAGAAGCGGTTCCTAACCCTAACAATAAGAAACCTCCAATGAAAGTAGCAGCAACTACTCCCAATCCTAGTACAAAACCTTGATTAATAGTTATATTGAAAAATAATATAAGTATAATTAAAGAGATTAAATCAGCGATAAAAGATTGAATACTCCAATATTTAATTCTTATTATCGAAGAACCAATAATCCCTGAAATAATTCCTGATACTGCTGAAAGTACAAATACAATTAATAGTAATTTTTTTTGCTGATAGGGTTGTAATCCAGCTTTAGCGTGACTGAAGTTTGCACCTCTTAAATTAGCCTCACTAAAGTCAGCCCCTCTAATATTTGCATAGCTAAAGTTTGCCCCTGCAAGGTCTTGACCTTTGAATGAACGACCTCTGAGATTTTGACCGGAGAAGTCTTGGGGCATGGCTAGGCTTGTAAAAGCGAGGGTTTATGTTACATACAGCTTCAGTATCAGCTTTTACGGACTGTAACACAAGATTTCTGACCTAGTGCGCTTGTGCTTCCTGTGATCGCCTACAAGCAGAATATTGAGTCGGCTTTTGTTGTTCTTGTGTGATCGCCTCCGGCGGGCGCTCGCGCCATCGCAGGTTTAGCTAAATGCAGAGATTAGACCTACAGTCCGGTGATTCTGGGACAAAGTTTGTCTAAAACAATGAGTTCTTAAAATTCCTTTAAGGTTTCCCGCAAGGTTTTTTAACCTATTGTCAGTAGTGTAAAAGTTATGGTATTCCAATCTACCTTGTCAACTACGAGCTTGTGTATAGGTAATTTTGGCAGTTTTTGCCATAAATGCTGTCAACTCTGCTCTTAACAAAGGTATTTAACCCTCAAATAAAATCGAAAACTACCATGAACAAACAATCATTGAGCTACAAAGCCTCAATTATTCCTCTATTAGGTGCAATAATAGTTACTAACGGATTTTTCTCCAAAGTATCGGCGCAAAATATTTCTGCTCCAGAGACTACTGATTCTGTTGCCGCCAGTGTCAAAAACCAAGAGTTTCCACAGTGGGGATATTACATGGTGCGAAGAGATTTTCGCAAATGTGCTTCTCCAATATGCGGTGGATATTTTATAAAGCAAGTCAACTTGAAAGCTACTCCTTGCTTAGATGGTGTTTTTCGCTCTGAATGTTATGTGTCTGCAATTGATTGGAGTTCCCTGAAAGTCTCGCTTGACGAACTAATAAAAATTCAAAATGATGATGGTAGCCGTGTGATTCTCAGAGGTAACATCATTCCAGTCACATTTCCTCTCTTTGGTGAGTTTGGGAATTTGAGAGTAAAAGAAGCCTTCTATGCCGCGACAAACACCCCAGCAAAAGGGACTTTTGTGGCACTAAAAGACAATGGCATTCGTTGCATCACAACTCCTTGCTTTTCCATAGATAATCTGGTTCTAAATAAACCTAAGACTGCTCAAGTTTCATCAATTGATTTGAGTCAAACCGGTGCAACACAAAAACAACTTGACGCAGCAACAAACAAAATTTTTGATCAAAGTTTGATTGCTGTAGGTAAAACTGAGGTAGTAGAAAACGTAGATCCAACTAAGAGAGATACTAAGTTTGTGGCTATACAATTTTATTTGAGAGTGGAACCGAACTAAAGAAATAAGGTTATCTTTGCCACTGGCTCATCCTAAAACTGTGCGATCGCCTATCTCAAAGAAGCGTTACACACTTGCAAGGGAGTCAAGTCAACGGAAGCCGTGTTTGTGACAGCTTGCAATGAAGGGAGGAAGCCGGAGGCACAATAGGCCAAGTCTACTGTGATGGCGCAAGGGCCCACCGTAGGTGTTCGCTCCCTTTGAGTGGGCGAGGCGGCAAAGGATTGTGATTGCGCTGTCTGGGGAAACAGTGTACACGCCCCCAGGTGAGGCAGTGGAATTGCAAGAGATGATGCGACAGTATCTGATATGCGCGAGACTGCTGCTTTTTCAGCGATTACAAAGCATCCGTGCGATGTATGGATTCAATCAACTCCTCAACTTCTTCTTCGTCCAGACATTGTTTCACTTGGGTGGTGAACCACTCAAATTCTTCCGGTTCTGTGTCCGTGACTCGGTAGACCAGTAATGTTCCTGCAACACGGGTAAGAGTAAGAGGTGATGGAGAAACGTGGCTCAGTAGATCGCACGCATTCTGGTATATTTCCATGACTGATAATTCGGACAAAGGAGATCCTAACTGAGCAGAAAGCTGTTTTAGATTCTCCTGAATAGATGAATGGAAGTCTGGATCTTCGGGTTGGGAAAGAGGGTTACTCATAATTGTCCTTCAAATGCCATTGGATTGGAACTGAAAGCAATGGACTTGGAAACTCAGCAACGAGACGATTAGACGATTACGTACATCATACCCCCACTTGGAAGCTGCGCCATTCCATCACCTTTGCCTGGGTGACTCTAACTCAGGGTAGTTCAATCTACTCATCACGCCATGCAATAGGATTCCACTGTTCTTGTAATGCACTAATTAATAATGGCATTCGGGACTATTTTGTATGGCGTTAACGTGCCAGAAAAGATTGACTCAACCAATATCCAATTGTCGCAAATATAATTATTGATGTTACGGGTATAAACCATATCCCTAAATTGGGATTTTCTGTAGTCGCTAGATGGAATATTTGCCATTCAATGTAAAAAAATATCCAAACCATCTCGCTTTTTAACCAATTCAGCATTGAACAAGCAATTTGATACTGCCTTAAAGCGTTTTCTTCAGTAATTACAACTGGATAATTAAATGTATTGGGATAACGACTAATAAATGTTAAAAGTCCATAAATTGCTAAACCGATAATTGGTAACAACCACAGAACTTTTTTGCTCCCCCAACCATTAGCTTGTCCATCAAATCCAAAGTGGACAGGTATAGTATCCGGTAATCTTGACCAAGCGTGAATAGCGATGACGAATAATCCCACAAGTCCTACCAGTGCGCTCAAGTTTAGCATCTGTGCTGAATCAAATCCAAGAATTATAAGATCAGGTCTAGCATAAATAATGCCAAATAAATTTGGCTTATTCACTTATATTCTCTAAATTATATTCGGGAGTTTTACGCTTAAAGTTGCGGCGAATTCGGGGGAGAATCCGGGGTTTGACTTCTTGCTCTCGTGCTGGAATGACAATCCGGCGCTGATGATAATAATCAAGAAATTGCTGGTTAAGTTTTCGCAGTGGGGAATTGCTTGTGTTGATGGGGTGCTGGTGAATTAGGAGGAGTAGTGAATCTGTACAATCGAGAAGAGTTTGGGCTTGCCGTTTAATACCCAGATCCCCTTGTCTAAAGTATTACCCTGCAATGTAGTTAACTTGATGAGGGAGCAATGCGATTTTGTGAGGTCTGGTCAAAAACAAGCGATCGCTAAAAATTATATTTAGGTACAAGGTGATTTTATTTGCAAATAAAATACTGATTTACATGAGAATTAATCTTGATGAGATATCTCACAAAGATTGCTAGCAAGTCATTTGACAATTATGTTTAAAAATATCTGCAATCAGTCTTTTATACTGAGTATTAATTATCTCAAGAAGAAATTAAAGACAGGATTAAAGTATAAAATTTATCAAGCAGTTTGAGGTTTAATAAAGGAATTAAAGATAAAAGTACAAAAATTATCCCAACTTCCAGCTACCCATTGACAACGCAGATGTAAGATAATTTCTGCATTTTCTTTCAACCAAAATTTACTATTACCCTTGATTCTTAAGTTGACAACTTGACGGATTAAACTCTCAATTGCCCCACTACCTATTGGTAGTTTTTGGTCTAGTATCTTAGCGTAATTTAAACGCCTTTCACGATAGGCACGTAAAAGGTAATTTCTCTGTATAACCATAGTTTTACAACGCTCTCCCGTGGCTTCAAAGATAAATTCATCCATCTGCCTAATTATGGTCATAGCATTACTTTTTTTAAATTTCTCCGTGCTTTTTTAAACCAATTATTCCGCTCCTTATCATCACTAAACGCTACATCAGCAAATTTCTGTAGTCGCTCAGTAACATGGTAAAAATCAAATAATTGATAAGTCGCATCGGGAGATTTCAATTTTTTTAAAAGAGGTGGAATATGTTTCCAAATCCATTCAGCACCGTCAGCAATTAATCAAACTTGTTTTGCTTGACTAATTCCTAAACTAATCAGATGCATTTCTAAAATTGGTAAAAAGCCTTTATAGTCTTCATAAGTGCCATCATTTACAATCTGGATCTCGTTACTTTTGACTTTTTTTCCCTGTTCATCAACCACATAAATTGTTACTAATTTTGGCTCAACCCATTCCCCTATAAAGCCATGCTTGTTTGTTTTGGGATTTTTTCTACCTTTTTTATTAATCCTAATTTTACTCCTACCACCATCTACAGCAATTACAACCCTCTGGTCTTTAAGTATATTCCCATCAGGTAATTTCCCTTGTTGCAAGTTAGATATTTTAGTTTGACGTAAATCAATGCCGATTTGACCAAATTTATATGTCAATCGTTCAATTCGTTTAACACTAATATTAATTCCCCAATCGTCCAGGATTGTATGTGCAGCTTCAAAAGAACTAGCTATGGCACCATATTTTGCAATATCTGACCAAACTAATGGAGTTAGTCCCTCTGACATTCCTAACCATTTTAACAAGGGACAGAACCCAACATGAGTAGATTTATTCTTCGCTTTTTTTTCTTTTTTTTGAACAACGTATGGTAATTTGAGGCTTACTACAACATTACCTACTGTTAATATTTCCCTCTTCGTATAACCATGTCTTCGCGTGTCGGTATGCCACCAACCTTTAGTTTGATTAATTGCTGTTTTATGAGCTGACTCTGATTGAGAAAGCTTATGCAATAATATGGCAATACATTGACCCGCTAAAACTAACGCAGCCTGTCTGATTTTTTCTTCTGTTTCTTTAACTATTCTTCCAGACCATTCCTCGATATTTTTAAAATCTAAAAGTTTTGTAACATCCTCTTGAAAATCTGATAATGAATCGGCGAAATTTAGATTCGCAGATATGTTTTTTTCCATAAAGGTAGATACTTCCTATTTCAAAACTATTCCTGAAAGGAAAATTTACCTTTTTTATAGTCGCAACAATTTACAGAAATCTCGTTTTTGGTACAGGTTGTATTTCTACTTAATATTACTAACATTATTGTATTAAATATTTAGCTAATACGTAAGAAGTGATTAGCGATCGCTTGTTTTTGACCAGACCTCACAAAATCGCATTGCTCCCACTTGATGATACCTCAACGATATTTTGGGCAAAGCTTTTATAAGCATCGCCCATTTGTTTAGCTATCGAGTCAGGAAAGACATGAAAATCCCCAGCTTTGAGAGCTTTTATTATCCCGTCTGCCACAAGTGTTGGTGGCTGTGCAACCTCACTCATTCCTGCCGCATCGCCCATATCCGTGGCAATCGGGCCAGGGTGAACACTTAGCACTAGCGTACCCTGCTCACTCAATAGTTCTCGTAATGCCTGGGTGATTGAATAGGCCGCAGCTTTCGAGGCACAGTAAGTAGCAGAGTCGGGGAAACCCTTGAGCGAAGCAACAGAATTGATTTGGGCAAAGACACCACCTCCATTGGCTTTGAGTACTGGGGCAAACGCCTGAGCCATGTAGATCAATCCATATACATTGATCTTCATCTGAAATTCGAGAGCGGCGATCGCATCCTCAGCTAGGGGAGTTCCGGCTTGAAAAACTCCTGCATTATTGACGACTATTTGCATATCTTGGGCAGTTTGAGCAGCAGCAACAATAGATTGGGGATCACCTAAATCAACCTGAATTGGTACTACCTGTAAGCCATATTGCTCAACCAATGAGGAGACACTGTTGAGCTGACGAACAGCCGCATAGACTTTGGTGGCTCCGTGTTCAATAAACGACTCAACTATCGCCTTGCCGATGCCGCGATTTGCGCCCGTAACCAAAATGGTTTTGTCTTTGATGTCGTAGTTCATTTGGATTTCTCCTTATGGTTTTCCATAATCTGAAAAACCTTGGACAATCGCTTTAAGTTAGGCAAAGAAATTTAGCTGCTCTCTTGAAGAAAGACTGCGGCTTCCACCGCTGCTTCTAGGATGGTATCATCATCTATCATCCGAATCTAGCAACACCATTTTTTTAGCCGTCTTTGAAGTTTGTGCTTTTGGACACCTCTTCCCAGGCATTTAAAGTTGTTGTTAGGGACTGAGGGCTAAAACGTATTTGAAAATCGGTGTTGGTTGATTGGAATGAATAGCAATGTCTGCGACGGGCTACGCCTACGCTTTCAACTACTCGCATATTGCAGCACTTGTTCTCACTCCCAACGCCAAGCAGTTTCTACCAATATTTCTTTGCCATTGGTGATTTGGTATAGATCATAATACTATTTTTAAAAGGGAGATTTTAAATATATTTTGGACACAAATATTATGGATGCAAAAGAACGAAATTGGAATTATTGTACTAACCATTTGCTAAATTGGCATGGAATTTGGACGCGATATACACCAGTTGGTGATGTCAAAGAATCATTTCAAAGTCTGAGAAGTTTTAAAAGCAATCTAGAAAAGACTAAAATCGTCCATACTAATACTTATAGTTATGCAAATGGTGAAAATAAGCAAGAGAGTTGGGAATTTAATTTTCTGTCAAATAGCTTAGATAATGGACTTTTTCACCCATCACGTGAGACGATGCGAGGATATTTCTTTGCTTCGGGTCATGCTACTTGGGCAACAGTGAAGTTAAAACCCAACTCGTATTTTGGGATAGAATTATTCTTTCGATATGAAGATTTACGGCATAGTGTAGGTATTGTTTACGACGAAAGCGGAAATTTATTTCATACCGCAAATATTCGTGAAGATTGTAATGGATTCCCTAGTAAATACTGGTCAACTGAATTAAATCAATTACCAGAACGGGATTTTAGTGGTAATTGGCAAGGGATATCTATGACTATTACTCCCAATCTGGAGATTTCTGAACCAATAGTCACTCAATTTAATTGGCATAGGTCAGGGCATAAATATTACTATTTACCTGACGGTGTTTCTATTAATTGTCCTAGTTCAATCAGTATAGGCACTCCCTTTTCTCTAATCGCCAATTGGTTAATTAACAATTACAAAATGTATCAGCTAATTGCTAATTATGATGATTTGGGAGCATTCTCTTCGCTGACACTAGAAACATTCTTGATATCCAACGTTTAAGAGGTTGTTTGAAAAGTGTTTCACTATGACTTTAAGTACTTTTATATCTCAAAAGGAATCATTTATCGGTGGTAATAGGGAATTAAACCCCTGCGGAATACCTCTTCTTGAATCTCGCTCTGAGTGTAACGCGCATCGATAGGCAATCCATCGACGGAAATTAACCAGGCAGTGGGATGCTTATCTAGTCGGCTGGGCAAACACCAAGTCGTGTCATAGTAACTCATCTTCATCACGTCCCGAATTATTTTAGATTTCCCCTGTCCGGTACTTTCCGCCACACCAAAGACTTGGTAGAGTTCGCTAGCTTTGATATGGGGAGTTTGGGAGGAGTCGTAGAGAAAGTTAACCATCCCGAGAGCGTGGACAATGCCACAAGCCCATGACTTGGCTTGCCCTGTTGCTAGGGGCGAGGGACGTTTGCGGCACAGAGCAGCCGCCAGTCGGCGCGACATCTCTGCATATTCAGCGTTAAGATGTTGAGAGCAAAAGGCATCGGTGAGGCGGGTGATTTCCTCAAATTTCCCTTGCATTTGTTTGGGAACTTTTTCGCCTACTGGTTTAGCCATACAAATCATCCAATGTTTCTGTTGTCAGCGATCGCCATCTTCAATACATTGAATTTTAGACCTGTGCTGTGGTCATAAACTCTTTTTTTTTGACTCTCTAAACTTACATTTTACTGATTTTTGGATATTTCAATGCTGGCATATTCTAGAACTTTCCCAAACTCCCAGCGCCACGCCATCTCTAGCAGTATTTCCTTGCCGTTGGTGAATTGGATAATTTGTTGCCCAAAGGCAATGAAACAGATCAGTAAGCAGCCGATGGAATGCCGTAGCCTAACTTGGAAGTTGCGGCATTCCATCGTTCAATAGCAATTCTTCTTGACTTTGCTGATAATAGTTCTAGAGCTAATTATTTAAGAGGTCTGATTGTGGTCTTTGCTCAAACCAGTCCCCCAGAAGTAATAACAACTCGCCTGACGTTAGACGAGTACCGGGCTATGGAAGAAACAAACCCTGAACGCCATGAATACCGTAATGGAGAGATTATTACTATGTCGGGAGGGTCGGAATCTTACAGTGCGATCGCCAGCAACTTCTTAATTTACTTAGGGTTTTTATTGAGAGACACCGATTTTCGTTTGTATAACAGCGACTTGCGAGTTTGGATTCCCGAATATCAGTGTGGGACTTATACCGATTTGATGGTTGTTAATGGCGAACCAGAGTTCAATGGCAATCGCAATGATGAAATTCTCAATCCAATGCTTATTGTCGAAGTTCTATCGCCCGTGACTGTTGCTTATGATCGAGGGGATAAGTTCAGAAAATATCGCTCGATTGCCAGCTTTTGTGAATATCTGCTTGTGAGTCAAACTGAACCCTACATTGAACAGTATCATAATTTGGATCGGGACAGTAACGATCGCTGGCTATGGCAAGTTCACTCTCACCTTGAGCGGACGATTATTCTGCACAGTTTGAACGTAGAAATTTCCCTGACTGAAATCTATCGTCGGATTAATTTTTAGTAATCGACCACGGGGCAATATATTAGACATCTACCTTCTGAATTTCAGAGCGTAAACTCGTCGCCAAAAGAAGCACTGCCAAGAAAGCTAGAAAAAGCAACTAACATCCAACCGAAACAAATATGCTTTTGGGTTTGCCAATCGGATCTATCTTCTACTGTAGGGATTGTTTTAGCTTCAACAATTTCTAATCCCCAGTAGCCTAATGCACTGATGCCAAACAACATAGTGCTGACAATAGACAATTTAACGATGACTTTGAAAATGTAATCGCTTAATGTGGGTAGTACCTGAAAGGATTGTCTGTGACGATGATGGATAGTGAGTTTACTTGGAGCTACAACCAAAACACGTTTTGGTTTTTGTTGAGTGAGTTGGGAGACAACTTGTTTATTATCAGTCATGGGTCGAACCAAAGCCTGTTGGTTGTAGCTAGATTATTTTCAGTAATTATATTGTAAACTTTCGTCAGGATGATGTAGTTAAATTTACATACAAATTCTCTATTTAGAAAAAATATTGTAGTGGTTGAGCGATCGCTCTCAAAATCTCATAGCTCTACAAGCATTATCCCAATTCGCAATTCGCAATGACGCTCGTTCGCTTTTGGCGTCTCCTTTTGGGAGAAGACTCGCTAACGCAATTCGCAATTGAATTAAGACAGACACTTCGGGGTAGGGTTTCTACCTACCTTGGGATACAAGGACTGTTTCTCTGAGGAGACTAAGGGCGCGTAGCGGGACGAAGTACGGTCTTAAACATAAAGCTTTTTTTATAAAGAATTATAACTTTGTTTTAAATGAAATACTTTCCCGATAAGGCTTTTAAGGATTTGGAACCAAGTTTTCCATAAAAATAAGCGAAGAACCCTGAAAAGATTGTATTGTTATTATTCATTGCATCAATACCGTCGCTATGAAAAATCTGTTGCCATTGTTATTGAGTGTTATTTTATTAAGTAGCACATCAGGTTGTAATAAAACTAATACCCAGACTGACAAAACTTCTAGTAACAATAAAACTGCGCTCCCTGAAGGCACATCTAGTCAACCAAATAATCAACAAATATCTGTACCTGCTGGAACAAGTTTTGAGACTGTTCTTCAACAAGAGATATCTACGAGTAAAAGCCAAAATAATGACCGTTTTGTTTTAGAAATAAAGAATTCCTCAACCGGAGTCAATAAAGTTCTTCAAGAAGGTCAAATACAGGGACACCTAGAAGATGTAGTCAAAGCTGCTAAAGGAAAAAAAGCAAGCTTACATTTAGTTTTTGATGATATTTCGCTTAAAAATGGTTCATCTTATCCCATTGATGCAACTTTAGTAAACACCAAGTTAGAAACAAAAACCAAAGGTAAGTTCATTCAAAATACAGGGATTATTTTAGGTGGTACAATTGCAGGTCATTTTCTTGGCAATCAAGCCAAGTTCAAGCATGGTGGACTAGCAGGTGGTGGTGCTGCTGCTGCTTTTGTTTTGTCTAGCCCTGGTGGAGAAGTTGCCCTGAAAAAAGGTACAAATATTAAACTTCAATTGAAATCTGCTATTGGTACTACTCAATAGACCATTAGCTTCAATAGACTCTAAATAGTCTACAGTTTTGTGACAGTGAAAAGCTTTGTCGTGTGTAATTTCTTGCAGAATATCATGCGCTTTTTTAGAGGAAAGCGAGTATTCTACAGATTTTTGGAACGCATAATCAAAGCATGGCTGTTTCATACATTTTGTACATAATTTATGGAAGTTGAAAATATCCCCCAGATGCATATCGCACTGAAGGATATTTTATCAATCTGCATCGAAGCAAGTAAATTGGCTGCAATACTTTCCCACAAGCTAATTTATAAATGTCGCCAGAAGTTCTTACTGATAGTCTTGAGACTGACAACCTTGGGTTCTGCTGTCGCTTCAGGGGCATGACCAACAGCCACCGCAACAGCTTGTGGCGCAGGAGTCGTTAACAGAGAATTGAGTAATTCTTGCTGATAGTCTATATCTGCTACTGTGCGGTAAACTCTATGATAATTTATCTGCATCCTCAAAGGTGTTGGGACAATTTTCAGATATTCATTAAGAGCAGATATGTAGGTATCACCAAAATTCTGGAGAGCAACAGCCGGACGGATAATATTCAACAATTGAATAGCTCGTCTAATGTCTACAACACTGCGGCTAGCATCAATCTCTGGCTGACTTTCACGGTAGCCCTTGCCTTTTTTTTCTGCTACGAGATTATGAAATTTAGTAATGGCTCTTTGATAATTACCTAATGTGTGAACTTTGGTTTGCGCTTGATAACCAACTCGCCCCCACTGGACTGTCAAATTCCCATCTTCGACAATGGCCGCCCAGAATTTATTGCTGTTTCGGATAGCATCAACAAAGACTAAATAGATTTCCATGTTTCTTACCCTGTCAATTCACAGCTTGACGGGCATTGCCCCATCGAATTTGATGCTGTAAAGCTTCAAGTAACGTTTCTGCTTCCAGAGTTGTTAGTCCATTTAAAACAGAGCAGATATTACACCAATTCTCTTTGATAAAGCCGGGATCTGACAGTACATCTTCTAATGCCATTTCTACAGTATATTTATCTGGATTACTATGTTCTTGCATGAAGACATAGTTAGCCAGTGCCATCCGAAGTAAGAGTTTATCTTCTCTGTCTAACTTCTCCAAATAGACACCATATTTATCAATCAGTTGGTCAATGATTGGAGTCTGCCCGTAATAAGTAACTAAGTCTGTTGCCATTTTCTTTGGTCTATCTAATTATTAATAAGCTGGTGTTAATTTCTAAAAAAAGTGTGATTGCCCCCATAAGATAGGGAGCAAACGCAATTAATATCAGTTCATGTTTCTGTATTTGGCAGTTCTGAGAGATTGAGTTTTCGCTGCAACCACAGGACTACTAGCCTGTCGTGCGGTTGATGCCCATTCCCTCATCCGAGAAACCGCCGCCGCATCCTGAATTGCAAGCGGGGTAATCGTTTGACGACAGGCTTCGAGGTCAGCAAGTGTTACCTGCTGCGGTCTATCCTCATCGAATGCCAGAAGTGCCGCTTCTGAAGCAAGGGTTTCCAGTTCTGCTCCTGAAAACTTTGCAGTGTTGGCAGCGATCGCTTCGAGGTACTCCGATTCCAGGTGAATACCAAAGCGTTGTAGATGAATCCCTAGAATCTGTATCCGTTCTGGTTCTGTAGGCAGATCAACAAAGAAATTTTCGTCAAATCTTCCCTTCCTCTTTAGCTCACTTGGCAGTGCAGAGGGGTCATTGCAAGTTGCCACGACAAACACACCACACTGGGATTCGGACATGAATGTAAGGATATTGCCCAGAATCCTCTGTGAGACTCCACTCGTGTCACCAGTTCCCGAAAGTACTTTCTCGATTTCGTCCACCCACAATATGCACGGGGCAATAGCTTCAGCAGTTTTCAAAGCACGTCTGACATTCCCCTCAGACTCACCTACCAGACTGCCCAAAAGGGATGCAATGTCTAGCTGGAGCAATGGTAAATTAAGGATGTTAGCAATGTTTTTAGCCAATAATGTTTTTCCAGTACCGGGAGGCCCCGCAAGCAACACACCTTTTGGTTGAGGCAAGGAAAGCTCACGCGCTTCTTGTGTGAACAGCCGCCGCCGTCGATTGAGCCACTCACGCAGTAAATCGAGTCCGCCGAATGGGGTTATCGCAGGTTTCCCTAGTTCGATACCCATTTGAGACAGTAGCCGAGTTTTGTACTCGACGGCTTTGGGGATGAAATCAGCGTCAACTACGACACCATCATTACTTAAGTTTTCTTTGACTGTTAACCGAAGGAAATCACTAATCTCCTCCAGGGTTAAACCCAGGGCAGCACGAGAAAGAGTTTCAAATTCAGCATTTTCTAGCGTAACAGTGAAAGTCAATTCCTGTTCAATAGCAGACTGTTGTAGGTCATGCAAATAAGAATTGATATGTTCAAGTATTTGGTCAATACTAGGTAAAGGGACTTCACAATAAGGAATCAATCTGACTAGGGATTCGTGTAATTGTATATTTTGACCCAACAAGACAATGCGTTTATCTGTGGGTTTTAACCTGTGGTAAAGGTTTTTTACCTTGCTTAAAATCTCCCAACTCAATTGGGGTGAGTTCTTAGCAATAAAGGGGTGAATATCTCCGAGGATAAATACACCATTTCCGCTAAAGTTAGCAATGTAGTCGAATACAAATAGTAGTGGATCAGCGTGTTGTGGTCTTTTGTACTCTGCAACTGGCTTAAACACCAATCCCCCATCTGCTGCAATTAAACATTGCTCTAAGGTTGATACTCCCAGATTCCAGAAGAACACTGGACTTGATAGCTTGTTAGATGCCTCTGTAGTCAACCACTGAATGATAGTTGCCTCATCGGGGGACAGGACATCAACTGCGGCGATGGGGATTTGTGAATCGAGTGTGGAGAGAAGATTTGAGAGTTTCATTGTTTTTCAATTTGATAAGGAACTGGAGATAATTCGTCGTGTGTGTTTACGACTTTTACGATCACCTCATAGGCTTCGGCATCGCCGTCAAAAACTTCTGCTATACCGTTGTTATCTTGGTAGGCAATCGCTGTTACTATTGCATTCAAAAGTACGCACAAACCCTCTGTACTAGCTTTGATGATCACGGGTTGTCTTGGTTTTTGCTGGGCGTAAACGTGAACAAATGGGTATTCTTTAGCTAATTCGTTCATGATTGTTTTTGAGGGGGGAACTTGTTGATTCCCCCGTGTTGATTACTGACGTAGGCGTGTTTGACTACTATTCGTAGTCCGAAGTTGTGGTGCTGATTCTTCTTTGAAAATGCGATCGCCCACAACTCCAAGTGCTTCTTCAAATGGTTGCGTAGCCGATAAACAACTCAATCCCTCAAATCCCTCAGCCTCCACTCGAACTTCACCTGTAGCATTGTCGAAATGTATCAGTATTGAACGTTCCATGTTTATCTCCTCACGTACTGTTGAACTTCCTGATGTCCGGCAAAAGTTAGGCGTAGGGTTTGCACAGTGCCGTTGGTTACTTCGGCGATCGCACATTCACCAAATTTTTCTTGTAACTCGGCAGCTTTGACACGAACCATCCGTTGTCCATAAGCCAGCATTAGTTTATTACTGAAAAAGTCTTGTCCCAACTTAGGAACTGTTTCATAACTGTCGTGTATTATCTCGTACACGCTGCTTGACTGATTCCATTTAAAACCGATGTCTGCACGAGCTTTTATGGTGCTACCAGATACGATAATTTCAGCGCTTTGTCCTTGAGAGCCACCGTAGTATCCTTTTAGTGATTGTGCTGTTTCATGTACTTGCGGATTCAGTTTCAAGTCTTGTAAAGCTTGTACTAGACATTCACGGTTAGCAAGCTTGGTTTTAACTGTTGAGAAATGCGACATTTTTGGCTCCAAGGCTTTCAAATTGGTTTGAGAAATAGTAGGGGTGCGATATTCTTTTTGGGTTATTCTGGAAACTACGTATTAAATCCATTGGGATCAGTCTTGAGCGAATTCACCCTCGCCCAAGACTGTTTTTTACCGGAACTTAAACGACATCACGGTAGCTTTCGACAAGCCCACGTCGTCAGTCGCAAGTGATTGTAGATTGCGTTGTTCATCTAACAACTTGATGCGGATCTCTTGCATTTTTTGCTGTAATTGACTGCGTGTATCTGAACCCAGATTCTTCGACTCAATCGCCGGATCGTTAACGATAGAATCTAAGTGCGCCATCATCGCCTCCAAGCTGCTGCCAGCTTCCGGTGAGGCATTTGCCAGTAACACCCGCACTTTCATCAAGTGTTTTTCCATCTTCTTTTTGAACTGCACCGGCTTACGTCCTGGCTCCCAGTCGCTCAATTCTTCAAGCAACTGTGCGGCAAGTTGTTCACCACCAGCGATCGCAGATTCCCTTAGTCGTTGCTCCAGATTTTGGTCATACTGTTGGATGAATCGCGTGATTTGGTCTAAGCATTCGGCTTGCTGCTGATTGAGTTGCTCAGAGAGGGCAGGGATAATCACCGGGCGACCAATAATGACTTGCAAATAGTCTTCAAGATCGGTCAGAGTCGGGAATGCTCTTAGCAAGTTGGCTTTTACAGATTCTTGCTTATCGTGTGCTAATTCCCAGGTGTTAAGTGAGAGGAACTGGTCAATGCGTTCTTGATAATCAAGCAACCCTGTTTCATAATCAACTTTTAATTGATTCCTGAGAGCGGGAGCTAGATTATCCCTAATATTGATTAACTGATTCCAAACAAGTGGAGCCAAATCAATCGGACAAATCCAATCACCAGTATCCGCAGACATCCATTCTTGAACCGAAGCAATCTCTTGACGCAATTGGGCAGCAGCTTCATCAAGCTTTTTAAATACCTTGATACCTCGCAAACCGACTTCAGAATTTGTAACTTTCACGAGGTCTGATTCAATTTCAGAGACTTCAGCTTTTAAGACATCTGCCCATTTAGGAGCAGCAGACTTTGTACTTTTCTTTAGCTGAATGCGAAATCTAATGCGAGTTTTATTTAACTCTGAGAAATTGTGGCGCTCGACTACTGCATCAGTCAGGAAATTTGCAGCAATAGGGTTGTCAATTGCTTGTACCATGATTATTGACCTCAATCATTATTTTTCACTTTCAATTAAGCGAAGCTTTCTTTGTGGTGATTTCTCAAGAGAGCGAATGTCTGTAGTAGCTCTATAGATTACTTTTGTAGAGCTTTTTTGCAGGCGAATATGTCTTTTAATGACTGGTGGTTTATGTATGGACATGGCTTAAAATAGCTGAAGTTGTTGTGAATTATCCTGTACCACAGGCTTGTTATAAGTCATGCCTTCGACCTCATAACACCGAGTCATGAGTTTGTTTCGATTTAATCGAAAGCTGGCTTTTTTTCTTTGATTTGGCAGAGGTACAAATAGATACTGTGGATGTTGGATAGTACCTGCATCTCCCAAGTATCGACAATGTGTACCATTAATTTGGTAAACTTTTGATGAGCTTAACAGTGTTGCGTCGTAAACTTTAATCAAATTTGTTTCCATCTTATTAGCAGTGAAGTGTGCCATAATTTATCGTGGAATCGATTTTTCTCTACAGTCAGACTGATTAAATCTGACTGTAGAGTTTTTCACGCATAATTCGTTACTTTTGTGTTAATTACTGATTGAGAGTGACAAATACTACAGATAGAAATGCTCGAAAATCAGATTTAATTTTTCCTTTGATTCATCTGACAGAGCATTAAAATCAAACTCTTTGGAGTCCCAAACTTCATCAAGGCTTGTAGACTCATCGATAATGTTTGCAATCAGACAGGATTGATCGTCGTAGTTCCAGCCATTTGCTAGGAGCCACGGCAAAACTCCCTCAGATTGCAATAGTTTCTCAATGTCAAACGAGTCAGAAAACTGCTGTAAGTTTTCGATATTGGGGTGAACAATTGTTGTTGTCATTTCTTGTTATTAGCAAACTAGTAGACAGTATGTATTAGCTGTAGACAAAGTTTGAGCAACTTCTAATTACAGTTGCCCAAACCCTGTTTACAACAAGTTAGAACACCATTTCTGCCGCAGCTTTTGCCACAGCAATTGCTTGTTTACTGACCTCGCGCCAGTCCGTTTCTTCACCATAAGATGCTTTGATTAATTCCGACTCTACCCATACACGACAGAACAATACATTTTCATCTGTCGTCCCTGGAGTAGGCTGTAGTGTGATGGGAGAATATAATTGTTGTGGTGTCAAAGTTGCGATCGCCGCAAGTATGCACTTTGAAAAATGCGTGTCGTAGCCTGATTCTAAGATATACGTCCGGTCTGCTTGCATAGTTATTAGCAACTTGCAGGTTTCTTTCTTGCGGCGTTCTGTATTCTCAAACCGTAGTTCTTTAAGATATCCAGTCAGCGCAGTTTGAGGGACATCACTCGGTTCACCATTTAGCTTGTACCACAGCCCCCCGTGCTGACGATTGCAGTAGATTTTGCAATTGCCAGCTTCAGAGTGCAATCCTAGTTTTGGTTTATTGATTGCTGCGACTAACTGCTTGAGCAATTCTTCCTGGCGCATCAAAGCAGCAAGTAGTTCAGCATTTTCTTGAGGGTTCATTTGTTTTTACCAAAAGCATTTCACTTTCGCATTGGCGAAGCCGTAGACTTCTCGAAACCAGCAAGGCGCGACCGATGAAGATTTCGGTCACGCCTTCTGATTTTCTTACGCTGCTACCAACTCCCGACTCAAAAGAGGCAGTTCAACCGAATTCGTCACTCTATGCAGTGCTTCTACAGCCTCTCTGACGCTCCAATACTTCATGCCATCGCCACAGCGCCAGTAGTATGTCTTGGGGTCGTTTTCCCAGACTTCATCAGCGTTTCTGACCTTGAAGAGTATGCCCAAAAACTCACCATCTAGATATACATTGTGAGCCGTCTGAAGGTCAGTGCGTCCTACATAAGTTAGTCGGTAGCCGTCTACTGGCATACACAAGTCTTCTGCACGAGTACCACGATAGGAGCAGTTACCGCAGCCGTGACCATCACAATCTGGACAGATGGCAGCAGGCATATTCCACTTCGGCAGGGTGAAGTCCCATTCAGCCGGTGGCGTTAATATTCGAGCCTTGTGAAAGATATAACAACCAGCGTGACCGATTACTTTATCAGGATAGTATTCGACGCTCAACGATAGCCAATCACAATCACCTAACAAGCCTATTTTCTCAGAAGCTTGTTTCAATTCCTCATCTGCCTTGTGATTGCACTTTACTGGAGCAGAAAGACTCGCTTTTACCTCTGCAACAGCGCGTTTGAATGATTGTTTGTGGTATCGAGCATAACCGTGGGTCATTTTTACCCACACAATATCATCGCTGTTGATCCAGATAGTTACTACATCTTCGGACTGGCAGTTTTTGGAGTAGTCCGACTGATTCACGATGGTTGCAATGATTTGGCGATCCTGTGTGGTTAGTGGATCTTTTGTTAGCGTAGGGGCTGAAAGTTGTGTCATCATTAGAAATTGCCTCTTCTTTAAATCGTTGGGGCATAGGGGCGATCGCTAAGTTTTCCCGACGCAGCGATCGTCCTATTTTTATTGGTCAGTTTGTTGTGCTTTCAGCACAACACTCTCACTCTAGAATTGGCGAAGCCTCATATTATGTTGCTCCTAGCCAGTGACCGGAGCTTGCCTGATTCAGCATATCTCTTGATCAGACGGTAGTCGCAACGAGTTTCAAAGCGACTTTCGTACTGCTGTGGCAACTTTTTATTTGGAACCCACTCCACCCTTACCTCACTTCAGCAGCCTTGACTATTCACTGCTTCCGCTACCTGGGGGCTTTGTTTTCTGTTCACTTTTTTCAAGGTTCAGTATTGCCGCTTTATTTAACCCAGAGGCTGACACTTGTTTCCTCTGTTATATTTTATCATAACATAGCAAGTTAAACTAAACAAGTTAAACTAAACAAGTTATAATAAAAAGGTATTAAAGATGCCCTGGAGGATGATACTTGAGAGGTGATGCTTGTGGAATTAGTATTGATGCGGGTTACGTTTACATTCAACAGGGAATTTCCTGGTCTAGGGCAAAAAATTAAGGAACTCCGAGAAGCTTCGTCAAAATCTCTCACATTATTGGCAGCTGAGGCGGGGATTAGTGTTACCCATTGGAACCGAATTGAAAATGAAAGAGTTCAGTATGTACCTATAGAAACTTTAAGAGGAATTGAAAAGGCATTAGGCACAAATTTAGGAGTTAAATATGAAGATGAAGAGCAAAAAATTTCAGACAACCCCTCTGATAGTTAGTTAAAAGCGATCGCCCCCGGTCAAGAGCGCGATCGCCTGAACTATGCCTTTGACAAAGGAATAGTCACGTCAAACCTAAATAATTTTGGGAAATCAAACAAGGGTAGCCTTTTAATCGCTTCAGTGACATTAATAACTAAGACAAAGATTGCTAAATCGCCCTAAAAGCGATGTAAAAATTTTATCGTAGTATCTTGCTGTACTCGTGAAGTAGATTTTCTAAATAAATATAAGTAAGCAATAACTGCAAACGATCACTATTAAACAATGCGCTAACTGAATATCATTACAAAACTAAAGTTATTAGGACTTACGCACTGTACAAATTGTCCACAATATGGGTTACGGTTTTTAGTCGTTTCAGGCGCTTTGCATAACCCCGATTTATTCCCATATTTGCGTAGGCGTAGCCCGTCGTAGACATCGCTGAGTGCTAAACACGGCTGAAATACCCAAATTGCGTGTAGTACTTATGTACGATGCGTAAATCCTAAAAATAACAATAATTCACATTGATTTTATTCCGTATTACTACGCAGGGCATTTGAGACGCTTCAAGTTAATGTGTATTGAATATTTTAGTGGATATTACTTATTAATAAATTGAAAGTTTTCAGAAATTTAATACTATTTTGACTTTAATATCAACATTCACAAGAAGTAATGTTGTCGAAGTTGGTGAAGTTGGTGAAGAAGCTTATGTCTAAATAGTTTCAAGTAAAACAGTAAAATTTTAAACTTTTATAATTCTAATGCTAGCTAATAAGGTTACTAAAGATACATTAGACAATATTTTGGCACTTCAAATAATAGTTGCTTGGGCTGGAGAAGGAGTTTGTGACCCCAAGCGTCTCGACTGGTGGCGTACAGACTTAATTGATGAAAATGGTGGTGGTGACTTATTTGGGCGGCTTTTTCCCAAGACGCATCAGTGGGCATCCTTACAAGCGGTACGACAGGCAGCAATCCAGCAAGATCGGCGTAAGCGTTTAGATATGGCGAAGCCTGACGCTGTAAGAACGCTGTTTTTTTGGGGGTTTACCGTTGATGAGCAGTTGACAGAACGACTGGCTTTCCACAAGCAGAGCGGGGTCAAACCGGTAGATGTTTTACCTTTATCTCTGGATATCTATCAGCCTTTTTCTGCGGCTGACTTCGAGGAAGCCATCAGTATTCCACAGCAAAAGGTGGATTTTAAAGTGGTTCCTAGTGGACGGGAAATTTTTGGTGAAATGCTCAAGGCATTAGACGAATGTGCTAGGAAGCTAGCGTTTGCACTTTTGCCAATTGTAGAGAGCTACCCCATGCCGTTTTACCGTTTGGAGGAGCGCTAAATTCGATGGCTACTAAAGTAATTCAGCGGCAACTCCCCCATCCAGTAGCAGCCCAATCTATGTTGTCTCATGGCAAAGAAGTCAGTCAATTCCATACCAGATTGCTACGTACATCTTTAGCCCGGATTTCTCACCACACCTCTCAAAGCCCGTGCTTGTGCAGGGGAGCAGGGGAGCAGGGGAGCAGGGGAGAGAACAAAAATACCAAGTTCTTTCCCCTCTGCCCCTCTGCCCCTCTGCTCTATCAAACGCCTGAAGCTTGTGAGAAATGCGGGT
>NZ_NOLK01000090.1:0-31439 GCF_002245985.1 Nostoc sp. 'Peltigera membranacea cyanobiont' 232 | reverse complement strand
CACCTTGACTGACATAAAAAATAGGTAGTAGGGTGCAATTTATCGTCACCAGCCTACCCACTGTTCCATGAACCGCTCCACCAATGACTCCTATTACCTGCCCTCCAGTATTGAATTGACCCAAAGCCATGTCCTGATTCATCGCTTGGCAATCCCTCTCAAAAATGCCATCAGCTACTTACAACAATTTCCTCAGTCAGAATACGAGGATATTTGCCGGGATGCTTTTGAGTTAGGATTTCTTTGCTTGCAAACTGCTCAAACTCGTCATGGCAACGAATTAATCAAGCAACAGATGGAATCCTTGTTGGTGGAGTTTCAGCAGGCAGTCAAGGTAATTGCAGAGTCTTTCCAGCAGGAATTAATTAATCAAGTAGGCACAGATAATGGTCAATTATTAGCTCCACTGCAAACTCAAATTAATCTGACTTCAGCCATCCTCACTGAAAAACTCAATAGCGTCAGCACTTTGCTTACACTCGAAATAGACCCCGCCAGAGAAACTTCTGTTGTTGGCCGCTTTTTAAATTCATTACGTCAACTATTAGATGCCAAACGCTCTGATTCAATTCAAGGCGCATTTAAAGCAGCATTAATAAATGCCACTAAACAAAATGGTACTCTAGCTGCGGCAGTTAAAGATGTGGTTTCTGAGTCTGTGAAACCATTAACCGAACAAGTAGAAAAATTGACTAGAGAAATTCGAGATCAACAGGTGACACAACAAGTACTTGAGCAGACAACTGCAAAAGGCATCAACTATGAAGAATCAGTTGTTGTCGAACTGCGAAATTGGTCAAAGTTGAGTGGGGTAGAGGTGGAGCATATTGGTCGTGATGGGGATACTGGCGATATTCTCCTAAAGTTCACTAGTAAATCGTTAGCTGTAATTGAACTGTCAATAGTGATTGAAGCTAGAAAACGACCCTCAAAACCTTTTGGTCGGCAAGCAATAACTCAACATTTACAGTCAGCAATGCTGCGGCGTTCAGCAAATTCCGCAATTTTTTTAAGTTATTCGCGTGAGGGATTAGCCCAGGAAATTGGTGATTGGGCAGAGGGAGTTTCGGAGTCCGGTTATTGGATTGCCACAACTCATCCATTTTTAATTATTGCTATCCGCTTTTTGGTGATCCAGCAAAGGTTAAATAAATTGCGTACCTTTGAATCAGAACTGGATGTGACTGCTGTTGAACAACAGATTCAGCAAATCCGCACAGCTTTGGGAAGAATCAGAACTATCAAAAAATCCCTGACGGAAGTTGGTAAAGGTGTGGCTGTGATTAAAGCTGAGGCAGATGCACTGAGTACAGATATTCAATCCGCGCTAAAGTCTATTGAACAAACACTGAGTTTTGTTGGCAGTAAAAGTATCCATTAAGAGATTAAGTGCATAATACTGCGACATTTCTTCGCCGAGAACTCGCCCAACAAGTTTTTTAGAAGTAAAGGTGAAATTATTTTCGCTCAATTCCCAATAGCTCTAGAGTTATACCAAGAAAAAATTTTAACCTTTCCTTTGAAACTTAACTTTTGGTTCCTTGCGTCTACCAAATTTTCTGGTCAGATTAGCTTGGCTCAATTCAAAGGACGGCTCATCTAGTTTCAGGATTGCAATTTTACGAAGTAAATCATACAAAGGCTCAATCAGCCCTCCAGATTTTAGTTTCAAATAAGAAATCACACTATCCATTTGTGCGAGATTTAAGCGACCATCTTGAGGAAGAAATTTTTGCTCCCAATCGTCCACAACTTCAATAATATTTTCTTCAGTTAAATTGGGAAACTCGTATGGCTCTAAAAATGAGTCATGAACACGCACGTATGGAAGACTTTTTCGTTCGAGAATATTTTCGCTTAAATAGTAAGTCCCAACCAATATAATAGGGATTCGCCGTTTCGCAAAAATATCAACTAATTCGTTAAATCCTTCCAAAGTTAGGTAATCTGCATTACCAACTATTAGTATTTTGACACCATAGCTTTTAAGAGTTCCCCATGTCCGCGATCGTAAATCTCGCAGCGCTCCGACATTAGTAAGCGGATGACCGACTTCTTCCAAAATTGAGTAATACAAATCTGTTGGGCCACCATGCTGATCAATTTCGGCATAGATAACAGTCGCAGGAATTTCTAACAATGTCCCTCGCCGTTTTACATATTGCATCCTATAGAGTTGGCAAGCTTTTAGTAAACCAGAACCTGTAGCACATGTAACATAACCACAGAGTTTTGCATCACGCTGGTCATCAAGCCAGTCAAATAATTCTGTATCGCGGTCTAATGGTAGGTAAGTGTCAGCTTTACCAATTTGTTCAACCTCAGCCTGGATCTCTGGTAAGCGACGCAGTTCTTCAGCAGACTGTAAACTAGCATCAAACTGCTTCTGAAGTTTTGGTTGTACATGGGCTAAGTTAGTCTCTGACATTTGACTTACCAGTTATCCTTCACAAATTGGTTCCAATCTTGTACCCCTACTCTCGGCCGTCTGGTCTTAGCAGTGCGATTAGCTTCAGGTCTATCCTGTTTATTTATGGACTTTACTACGTTTTGCGATGTAGTAGGGGCAGACGGAAAATTTTCTTGTGTTATTGCTGTTTCCTCCAGTGTTGCATTTTCAGGAAACATTTCAACAATTTTCGATTTATTAGACTTTTGTTCCTGTTTTACTTGAGCTTTCCTTTGGCGTTTTCTACGACTTTTACGTTCTTGTTCCACGTCCTCAAATATATTTAGTCGTTCATTCAAAATTGAAGAATTATCAACTTCCTTAGCTTCCACCCGAAGCTTCTTCTTAATCCAATTTAATTCCCCCAGAGAAAACCTTTCTTTTTCTAAATCCCTAGCTTTTGCAATACCAATAAACTCTCCTGGTTGACCGTCAAGAGGACGAGTATAAGCAAGCAGAGTTACAATATTGCGCTGGTCATATCTTAAGGAAATTTTCTGACCTTCATACTTTACTAAAGAATCTCCCTGATACACCAAACCTCCAAAGTTGGCAGAACCATATTTTTCGACATTCCGATACGCAACTTTCATTAAGCAGATGTCTAATTCACGTTCATCGAAAACTTCTGGATCACTTAAGAGCATTGATTTCCAGCGTTTAATACGTTTTTGGTTTTTTACCTTTGGATAATCATGCAGATTGTAGTGGTCTACAAAATATCTCACTAATATTCTTTCTAGCTTATCAAGTGTTAAACATGCAGTTCTCTCTGCTTCTTTAGGGCGTTCCTCAATACTCGATCCGGTATATCCTCCATATAAAGACAAAACTTCCTTATTAATCTTGTCAAATATAGTCTCAATTAAACCGCCTGCCGATGGAAAAGCACGTAGCCGACGTTGGAAACCTAACTGTAGCGAAATTTGCTTCAAATGTGCAGACTTAAATTCCTTGGCGCGGTCTGTAACTAAATATTCTGGAACACCGAGAATATCCCATTCTTCTTGCAGTTTGTACTCTGGTTCGTAATGCTTTGGCAACATTGAATGACGAAAGGCAAGTGCAACTTCATGTGACCCAGCTGCCTCATATCCCAAATAAAACCCAACCACACAACCAGAATAGCTATCCATCACTAATGTTATGTAAGGGCGACCAATAATTTCTTTGTCTTCATCATCAATCAACAAAATATCTAACTTGGTATGGTCAACCTGCCAAATCTGGTTGCTATGGGTAATTTCTAAAATTCCTTCAGTTGTCTGAATAATTTGTCCTTCTGTTGGTGAACCGGGATGGCGAACTATTCTGCTTTCTTGGTCAATATTAAAATTGATAACTTTATAGACGGTGACATGAGAGGGACACTTTCTCTCTATTAAATCCTTTAATACCTCTGGGTATTGTTTGAATTTTTCAGCATACTTTTTAGAGCGTAGTTCTTCTCCCTTAGATGCCAAAGCTATCAAGTATCCGTGAATTTGATTATGATTTACCCGCGAACCCTCTTTTTGACCCCATTTATGAATTTCAACTATAAATTGGAACCATTGTTTGCTAATACGAAACTGCCCTTTATCCTGACGACCAACTGCAAGGGTACCAACTCCGTCTTTTTGAACTCTCTCAACCATTCGTTTTATAGTTCGGATGCTTTTGCCAAGTGTTTTAGCAGCCTCTGCGATCGCATCCCTGCGAGTATTCTTATCAGGTGCTTGTACAATGGCATCAATTACATCAGCCTTTTGCTGAAACTCTGGCGAATCATCATTAAACAGTAGATAAGGCTTTCCCTCTACCTGCTCCGTAGCAACAACTTCCTCATGATCGGAGAGATTAGTGCCTTGACTCAAAGAACGCGTAGACATACACTTGACCTGTCTTCCAAGAAAAATGACATCATTTACTTTAAAACTCTATCAGAAAAATGACATCGTTTACTTTAAAGGTGGTAAGAGAATAATCAAAGAAAAAATATGGTTCAAATACTTTTGCAGCAAGGCTTTTGGCTTATTAGGGAGATATCCTAAAAATGGACACTAATTCTTTAAAATGGACAATAATAATTTAATGGACACCATCTGTCCAACCACGCAAACAATAGACAAATCGAGAATAACAAATTTGGGAATGATTCACTTAATTAATAACTCATAACTTTATTAAAGCCAACCACGCAAACGATAGACAAAAGAACCAATGTACTCTTTTAAAGCGGTGGTAAATTGGTGCAAGTTGTCGGTATCAGGTAATAAATTCAGTATAGCGGCTTTGGGAGTGCCACCAAGTTCTTGCAGCTCACCCTGAGTAACTAAAAAGTCAGTGGGTGTAGGAATAGCATTAATTCCTTGACGTTGGAAAATCCGAAGCGATCGCGGCATGTGCATTGCCGAAGTAACTAATAATACCTGTTTAATATTACGAGATTCTAAAATTTTTCGGACATTTACAGCATTTTGATAAGTATTAAGAGATTCAGTTTCCTGAACGATCGCCTCGGATGGAATACCAATAGATGTGAGTATTGTTGCCATATCTGCCGATTCTGGCGAACCGCTACCACGCCAATCAATGCGCCCCCCGCTAAGAATGATTATAGGTGCTTTTTTTTGGCGATATAGTTGGGCGGCATAAATCACGCGATCGCCTGCTTCACTCAAATCAACCGTAGGTCTTGGGAAAAAAGCTGATTTAGTTGCGCCACCCAAAACCACAATTGCTTCTGCATTTGGTATTTGGGCGAGTGGAAGATTTTGCCATTCTAGCGATCGCACCAATGATTTAGCGATCCAAGCATTACTACAAAATAGGAATAAAGTTAGAGCAAAAGCAATTGCGATCGCCGCAGTGCGCGGTCGTTTCCACAATGTGACTAATGCCACTACCAAACTGACACAGGCTAATCCGAGTGGATAAAAAAATAGTGGTAGTAATTTGGATAGATATAAAAACATATTGAGGATTAGGGATTGGGTATTAAAGATTAGAGATTGAGGATTGGGGACTGGGTATTAAGATTAAAATAATTCTTTCCCATTCCCCAGTCCTCAGTCCCTAATCCCCAGTTCCTACCTTTCCCAAAACCTGAAATTGAAACTACTTCCAGGAGCGCGACGGTAACGGCGGGCGGTTTTTCTGATTTGCCTTTTGTTGATCCTGTCGTTCGTTGGTTCAATTTCACTCTCTTCTGATTCTTCAACTTGCAACTGAGTTCTAGTTTCTTCCTTACTTCCCCACCAAGCAGTAATCCAGCCTCCAGCTAAACCGCCTATTCCACCTAGCAAGATACTCATAGGTGGTGGATACCCCAAATAGACAAAGCCAAGCATGAAAAATAACCAGTATTTCAGTCCTGTATCAACGCCATCAGAAGAGGCTACAGTTGGTGCCTGGGTGCTATTGTTGGTTAAACTTGTGATCCAGCTGAGGATGAAACCGCCCATGATTCCTAAGAAGATACTTAGGGCTGGTGCAGAGCCGGTCATTACTAATATAAATGTTAAAAATGCCCCAAATAACAACTGAGAAAAGAAGCTGGGAGAAATACTAAAAAAGTCGTTCTTTTTGTCTGCCATACAGTAAAAAAAGCTATTAACTACATACTAATTCGTAGTTCGTAATTTTCGATTCAATTACGAATTACGAATTACTTGAGTTGTATCCAAAATCTTTACGTAGGTTTGTTCTTCTTCAGTGAAAGGTTCAGCTTGTTTGATTTGTGAAGCTAATAAATCGGCGGTGGCATCAGCGATATCACCAGTGCGGTTGTTTAGACGCTCTTTTAGAACTTCTAGCGGTGCTGTGCATTGGATAATCTGAAAGGGAATTTCGTGCTTTGTAGCTTGAGCGATCGCTTCTTGCCGTAACTGCTGTTTATCATACTTGGCATCCAAAATCACCGAAAAACCTTGTTTAGCCAGGATAATTCCCAATTCCAGCAGCCTTGTGTAGGTTTTCTCGGTCATCTCAGGCGTATACAAATCATCGTCACCTTTTTCCCACAGAGGAATTCCTCCTAAATGTTTTCGTACCGCATCAGAACGCAGGTGAATCGCTCCCTGTTGACGGGCTAAATGCCTTGCTGTGGTACTTTTACCAGAACCCGACAACCCCGACATCAAAATTAGCTCTCCAACCTTTGGTTTAGTGTACTCCCAAGCCTGTTTATAATACTCACTGGCGGTTTTTGTCGCCTCTTCCTTTACCGTCGCGGGTACGCTCGGATCGCCTAGCAAAAATGATGTCACCTTCGCTCTAACATAAGCCTGCCGACTTAAATATAAAGGCAGCACCTGTAAACCTTCCCAGTCTCCAGTTTGCTCTATGTAGGCATTCAAAAACGCATTACCTAAGTCTTTGCGTTGCCGCGCTTCCAAATCCATCACCGTGAACGCCACATCGTACATCACATCGACAAAGCGAAACGGCTCGTTAAACTCAATGCAATCAAACAGCAAAATTTTGTCGTGCCACAGGGCAATATTTCTCAGGTGTAAATCCCCGTGACATTCACGAATATAGTTGTTGTGAATTCTGCTAGCAAATAATTCTGGACGTTCGGCAAAAAATTTATCTGTATATTGCTTTGTTTCTGTAAATTGTGCTTGAGTCTGGGGGCCACCAATATAATTCTCAGTTTGCTGATAATTTTCATCAAATGCAGCCCGGACTTTTGGGATTTCACCAAAACTGCGAATATAATTATTCGTCTGTGCTTCGGCATGGTATTTAGCCACTACCCGTCCCAACTCATCTAGGAGTGTCTCATTTAACTTACCCTGTTCAAAAAATGTACTCAATAACGACTCTTGAGGAAACTGCCGCATTTTCAGCACATATTCTACAGCCTCGGCAGTTCCCCCTAACTGGTATTGCTCATTTACCAGAGTTATGGGCAAAACTTCTAAATATAGTTCACCAGCACCCCTCTGATTTAACCGCAACTCTTCCTGACAAAAATGCTGCCGCTTTTCTAAGGTGGAAAAGTCCAAAAAGCCAAAATTCATCGGTTTTTTCAGCTTATAAGCGTAATCCCCAGTCAGCAGCACATAAGAAATGTGAGTTTGAATTAGTTCAATGGGTTCTGTTACCGCATGGGGATAAAATCCAGGTTGCAACATTTGCTGAATTAAGACTGGAAGAGTCGCTTCTGTCATTTCTATTCCTCTGCGCTCTCTGCGCCTCTGCGGTTCAAATACAAAAAAACCAGGAGTTCCCCCCTGGTATCATCAAAAATTATTACACAGTTTACCTAGCTTAAGAAGCTGCCTCAGTTTCAGTTTCTGTCCCAGCATCTTCAGCGCTAATTTGTGGTGGCAAAACGCTCACAACAAGTCGCTCTGATTCAGCTAGAGGTGTAACACCTTCAGGAAAGGGTATATCACTAATACTCAAACTGTCTCCAATTTGTAAGTTAGTGACATCGATTTCAATCACATCTGGAATATTTTCTGGCGCACAACTAACTTGCAATTCGGTGACTACGGTATCTAACACACCACCCTCTTGTTTAACACCAACAGCAGTTCCCACAAAACGCAGCCGTACTTCTACAGTAGTGTCACCGTGACCAGCAACCGCGAAAAAGCTGAGGTGGTAGGGCGTACCCTTTGCTGGATGGATCTGAAGTTCCCGCAGCAGGGTTTTACCACGCCAAGGTGCATCAGCAATGTTTAATTCAATCAAGGTGTTATTAACTGAAACCCTTTTGAGCAAGCGCTCAACAGTTTTGGCATCAATAGTCAAAGAAATTGACTCTGTACCCTTATGACCATACAAATTGGCAGGTATCAATCCAGAACGGCGCAAAGCTCTTGGCTTGCTGCCTTCTGGACGTTTTTGAGATTCGACTGTAATAGCCATAGAAGTTGTCCTTTGTCAGTTGTCAGTTGTCAGTTGTCATTAGTCATTTGTCAGTTGTCATTTGCTCATGACCAATGACTAATTTACGCACTTAGCAAGGTAGCAGGTGTGCCGTCAGCCTGCAATAAAGCGCGTTTAGGCCCGTGGATGGGGTCTTCTACGATTATTGTTTGATCGCGGCTTGCTCCTAGTGAGACGATCGCAATCGGGACTTCCATTAATTCGGCGAGGAATTTTAGATAGTCCAGTGCTTGCTGTGGCAAGTCTTCCAGGGTGCGGCAGTGGGTTGTTGACACTTTCCAGCCTGGTAAGGTTTTGTAGATGGGACGACATCTAGCAAATTGACGAGAACTTGTGGGGAAGTGTTCGCTGCGTCGGCCATCTATGTCATAAGCTACACAAACTTGGATTGACTCTAATTCATCGAGGACATCCAGTTTGGTCAGCGCCATACAATCCATGCCGTTAATCCGCACGGCATAGCGACCAATGACCGCATCAAACCAGCCGCAGCGCCGTTTGCGTCCGGTGGTTGTGCCAAATTCGGCCCCGCGATCGCACAACAATTCACCCAACTCTCCATCCAATTCTGTGGGAAATGGCCCCTCTCCCACCCGCGTTGTGTAGGCTTTCGACACGCCAATTACCCGGTCAATCGTTGTCGGCCCTACCCCTGTACCAACGCAAGCCCCACCCGCGACGGGGTTAGAGGAGGTGACATAAGGATAAGTTCCATGATCTAGGTCAAGGAGGGTACCTTGTGCGCCTTCAAACAAAATATTGCGCCGTCGCTGAATCGCATCGGATATTTTTAACGATGTATCAACAACGTGAGGTCGCAAGCGTTCTGCATACCCCAAATACTGTTCAATCACCTCTTGTGCATCTAGAGGCGGCAAGTTGTAAAGCTTTTCTAAAATGACGTTTTTATAATTAATCGTCCACTCCAACTGCTCACGTAGCCCATCGGGATCCATCAAGTCTAAAACCCGAATCCCTGTACGTTCAGATTTGTCAGCATAAGTCGGCCCAATGCCCCGACCTGTTGTGCCGATCTTATAGCTTCCCCGTCGTTCTTCAGATGCCTGGTCAATCAACCGATGATAAGGCATTGTTACGTGGGCTGTCTCAGATATCAGCAGGTGGTCAGTGGAAATATTTAATTCTTTTAGTTGGTCGATTTCTGCGATCAAAATCTGTGGATCGATGACTGTTCCACAGCCGATAATGCAATCAGTATTTGGATACAAAATACCAGAGGGAATCAAGTGCAGTTTAAAGGTCTGACCTTTAACTACAATCGTGTGTCCAGCATTGACACCCCCTTGGTAACGAACCACAACATCTGCGGAACGACTGAGTAAGTCAGTTATTTTACCTTTTCCTTCATCGCCCCATTGGGCACCTATGACAATGACGTTAGCCAAGAGCTTATATTAAGAAGTAAAGTTTCCACAAACTATTATTATTAACACATCGTGTGAATCATGTCAAGAATAAAATTCCTGCAATTTATCGGGGTATTTAGGGATATTTACAACGTTTTGCTACCGAGAAAAGAACTTTTCAAGCTTCCTCGAAAAGCACTCTCAAAACACTTAGTTGTCAATTGAGTCAGAATATCTTGAAGCGGAAAAGACTGGCCATTATACTTTCGCAAAAAGGGCAACGACGGGAATTACACCCGTATCTCCTGGTATGCTCCAAGGAATTCTACTGTTTGAACTACGTTGCTGGGGTAGCGAACCGAATCGAACGGCTATCTTTCGCCTTGAACAGGCGGACACTTTACCATTAAGCTACACTGCCAGAAATTACCAATCTGTTTCTGTATAGTCTTTAAATAATCTAGCAAAAGGTGTTTTACCTTGGTTAATTCCTAGATAAATTGGGTCACAAATGCGTGCAGCCGCATCATTGATATCAAAGGGAGGGTAAATGCCACGTTCTTGCATGGATTTTGCTTGATTATAAGGGTGTTGGAAGCTAATCCATCCAGGATCTACTGCATTCATAAAAATACGATGTTTGGCGTATTCTTTGGCACAGGTACGGGTCATTTGATTGAGAGCAGCCTTTGCCATATTGGTGTGGGGATGTCGCCAGGGTTTGTCAACATCGTTAAATCGCCCTTCCATTGAAGAAACATTAATGATGTATTTATTAATTTCTTTGTAGTTGCTCATTAATGGCTTGAGTCTGCTGTTAATGATAAATGGAGCGATCGCATTAATTATATGCACTTCCAATAATTCTAAAATGCTGACTTGCTCATCCTTCATCAGCCAGCTATTAAAGGGACGCAAGTCAAGTTGTTGCCGATCGCCGGTATACTCTCCTAAAGGGAAAAAAGCCGAATTATCTACGCTGTCTTCGGGAATCAAAGGAATCTGGGAGAGGAAAGCAGAATTTTCGGTAAATGTGGCTTCTTTTTCTTCTTTACTAGCTAATAGCGCCGGATTCTCAGTGTTCACCGCATGATTATGGCTTACTAACCCCTGTATTTCTGGCGGTAGTTCCCCGAAAGACAGTGATTCAAACTCAAGTGACGTACCTACACTGTATGCTTGCATACAGTGTAGGCTTCTCAGAGACTCTTCAGTGAAGACATTACCTGAGCTTTGTTTTGAGTCCACGTCATGCCCTGCCGCAGACTATCAATTTCGTACCTTGAACCTTACAAGTTTTACTGTCCTAGATGAATGCTGGCTTATTTGCGCTATTGGACAAACCAATTGGTTACTTGTATTACTCAAGATGTGCCTACTTACTTTCGTGCTGTGCAACGGAGTCGCTTACTAATGATCGTAATGCCACTAGACAGAGGCTTTTCAGACACCAATGAGGGTGAAGCAAACCAATTGTATTATAACATATTTGCTCGTTTCCTCCATGTTCTACTCCCTTGCCTACGGCGAAGGCCTGTAGAACTGTCGTCAACTCGCACAGCATTCATCCCACGCTCCTAAGAGTGAGACGTGGGACTTCTGCTGAAATTAGTTAAATGACGATAAAAAGCAGGCGGACGACGCACTGTTTGTGCGGCATTATTGATAATAATGTCGAGTCGCGGGTAAAACTGGCAAACGTGTTGGGTAAATTGCTCAACACTGTGGAGATGGCGCAAATCGAGTCCGTAAACTTGTAAACGATGTTGCCATTCTAGAAAATCTGGTTCTGCTGCGTACCTTTTTGCCGCGTCATGGGGAAAACGGCTTGTTGCTATCACAGTTGCACCATCTCGCAACAGTCTCAACGCTACCCCATGACCAATCTTTACCCTGGCTCCTGTGACAACGGCAATCATACCCCGTAAATCAGCACTTTGCTGACGCTTGCTGAAGTTAAGATTTCCACACTCAACACAGAGTTCAGTGTAAAAGTTATGACCCTGTAAAAAAGTTGTCTTGCAGACAATGCAACGTGGTGGTTTGGTCATTAGTCATTTTTGTTATTCTTGCCTACTCTCTGTTAATAGGCAATTTATCCGATCTAAACTGCATTGCCCACATACTGTAAAAATGAATTTATATGAAAAGCTAGCGGATTTATTTGTGACTATTACGTATAAATCATCATCCCAAAAAATCCAAATATTTACAACTTTAAGAGATTGTATTTTGTTACCCGTGCTGTCACAATCATTAAAATATTCTCAGTATCTGCTTTTAATTTTAAATTTTAACTGATGGAGGGCATCTGCGGCAGAAGGGGCGATCGCATGATCAAAAAATGGTATAGAGTGCAAAAGCTAAAAGTAATATTCTTCCTAGCATTGGCAGTTGTATTTACTAATGCTGTAGTCTCTTATAGCAACACTGTTAAGCTGATTCACAATCAGCAATGGGTGACATCCTCTTGTCAAGTTATTACCCAAGTTGAAAGTATCAAATATACACTCAAAGATACTGAAACGGCACAACGTAATTATCTAATTACAGCAGATGCTGACGATCTCAAAACTTATTTTGCAGCTTATCGACAAACTAAGCGCAATATTCAGATTGTCACTAAATTAACTGCTGATAACCATCAAAAACAGCAGTGGATTTCTTTACTGGAGCCGAAAATTATCAGTAGGCTCAACATTCTGCAACAAGAGATTTATCTCAGACAAAACCAGGGATTTGAAACAGTTCGGCAGCGAATTTTATCTGACAAAGACAACCAAAGTAGCCAAGAAATCCAACAGCTTATTCACGACTCTTTAGAGGTAGAGCAAAATTTATTACAGCAGGGAATGCAGGAGGCGCTAGCAAGTTCCCAAAAAGCGATAGTTACATTTTTTATCGCTGCTATTGTGGATTTGGTACTGGTAGGGCTGCTGTATAATTTGTTGTGGCGTTATATCAGGCACCTTCAGCAGACGGAATTGGCCTTACACCAAAGTGAAAACCGTTTACGAGCCATGATAGATGCAGAACCAGAATGCATCAAGTTAATTGCTAGGGATGGCACCCTTTTAGAAATTAATGCAGAAGGATTGGCAATCATGGAAGTGGAAAGTGCTGATGCCTTAATTGGTAAACCAATTGATGCCGTAATTGTGCCAGAGTATAGAGCAGCTTTTGCCAACTTCCATAAAAGTATCTGCCAAGGCAACAAGGGGACTTTGAAGTTTGAAATTGTGGGATTTAAAGGTACTCGTCGCTACATGGAAACTCATGCTGTACCACTGCTTAACGAATCTGATGGTACGTTTATTCATTTAGCACTGATACGAGATATAACCCAGCAAAAACAGGCAGAACAGAAAATCCGCGAACAAGGGTTGCTGCTGGATATATCAACTGAGGGGATTTTAGTACGAAATATCCACAACCAAATCTTGTTTTGGAATCAAGGTGCTGAACGTCTGTATGGCTGGAAGGCTGAGGAAGTTGTAGGTAAGAATGTTTTGCAACTTTTGTATAAAGATATTTCACCACAGTTAGAAGATGCTTACTTGAAGGTGATGAATACAGGTGAGTGGCGGGGTGAGTTGCATCAACTGACAAAGGAAGGTAAAGTAATTATCGTTGAAAGTCGGTGGATACTGATTCGAGATGATAATGGACAAACCAAGTCCATTTTGAGTGTGAACACCGAGATTACGCAGCAGAAACAACTGGAAGCTCAACTTTTGCGATCGCAACGTTTGGAGAGTATCGGTACGTTAGCTGGCGGTATCGTCCATGACCTGAACAATATACTATCCCCAATTTTAATGTCAGTTCAACTGTTGCAGAAAAAATTGCCCGATTCCCAGAGTCAGCAAATACTGCAAACTTTAGAAAATAATGTTAAACGCGGTGCTAATTTGCTCAAGCAAGTATTGTCTTTTGCACGCGGTATTGAAGGCAAACGGACAATTGTGCAAATTCAGCCTTTGATGGCAGAAATGGAGCAAATTATCGCTCAAACATTTCCCAAATCTATCATCTGTCAGGTAGATATCCCTAAAAATCTGTGGTATGTCCGTGGAGACACAACTCAAATACATCAGGTGCTGATAAATTTAGTAGTTAACGCCCGCGATGCCATGCCCAATGGCGGTATATTGAGGATTGCAGCAGAAAATCTGGTGATTGGCGAACATTCTGCACAGATCAATATTGATGCTAAAGTAGGTTCTTATGTTGCGATCGTGGTGACGGATACTGGTATGGGGATGTCGTCGGAAGTCCAGGAAAGGATTTTTGAACCATTTTTTAGCACCAAAGAGGTAGGCAAAGGTACAGGTTTAGGACTTTCCACAGCGTTGGGTATCATTAAAAATCATGGTGGTTTTGTCAATGTTTACAGTCAGGTAGGCAGAGGGACTCAATTTACAGTTTACTTGCTTGCCTCAACATTCAGAGACACACATTCGCTGTCTCTAGAATTGGAATCAGTTGCAGGAGATAGCTAATTTATTTTGGTGGTGAAAGGATCGCAGACTAAAAAAATCCTGTCAACCAAAACTTTCTGCTGAGGTTGGAAATTGGTTACTAGAAATAAAAATATCAGTTAATATGATACGCCGTTATCACTATTCTCTTGTCTGGACTATATACCGACTCAACTCTTGGGTATTCGTTATGAATCCACCATACTTTTATTCTATTAGCCTGTGCAGGTGCGCTACCGGAGATTGAATACCCTGCCTGAGTCATTAAGGTTTCAAAAGTATTTGAGTCGAGAACTGTACTTTTTAATTGCTGTTAGTCCCTGTATTTGATGTCTGTTTAGGGTCATAGCTACCCTGGTAAGTCGTAAAAATTCTATATCCTGGTAATACTAAAGCAATTCCAGTGTAACTGTGAATTTTACCAGGATATTTATAGGGAATATCATCTGGTACGCTCCCACCAATGCGAAAACTAAAACCAAGTAGCCATATATACAAACCAGGTAGTAATAAATCCATGCTAGATGCAATAGCTTTCATTGCCTGATTTTCTTTGAAAGAAGCACAATTTCTGGCTATAGCGAATTTTTTGAAGATATTTTTCATTTCAATCCCTAATAGAGATTTTAGTGAGTTTCAAGCGTTCCAATCCCCAATAGGGATTTTAGTAAGTTTTAAGGGTTTCAATCTCTATAAGAGATAAGCTGTTTTGCAATCTATTCACTATATTTTATCTTAGATTAATTAGTTGTTTCAATCCCTATAGGGAAGTGCGATCGCTATTTGTAGTATTTGAGGGTCGCACGAGAAAGGTTTTTAAGCACACAAAAATTGGAATTTAGAAAGAGCGATCGCTTAACTCAAAATCTGTGCCAAATCCAGTATAAATCCAGGCAATACATCCTCTCCTGATAAGCTAGTAGGTAAGCGCAAAATCTCAATATCCCTTCCTGGGCGGTAAATTTCCACCTGTTGGTTTTGCGGATCAATCAGCCAGCCTAAACGCACACCATTGTCAATATACTCCTGCATTTTTTGTTGCACAGTCTTTAAGCTGTCTGAAGCAGAGCGCAATTCTACCGCAAAATCGGGAGCGAGTGGCAGGAATTTGTCGGGGTCTGGGTTCAGGGCTTCTAATCGCTCCCGGCTAACCCAGGATGCATCAGGAGAGCGATTTGCACCATTAGGCAGCTTAAAACCTGTAGAAGAGTCAAAAGCCAAACCTGTGCCATCAGCCTCAGCCCAAAACTCTAACCGGGCTGTTAGTTTTGAATTCCGATTTCCGCTTTCCCATCCAGTTGGTGGCATGATAATTAATTCTCCCTCTGCCGTGCGCTCAAGTCGCAAATCTCGATTATTTTGACACAGTTGGAAAAACTGCTCATCTGTTAGTTCAATTGTGGGGCTGAGGTTCAGAATCAGGGCAGTCATAGTTGCCTCTCAATCTTGCTAACTGTAGCGTAGCACTTGGTTGACATACTAGGTTGACCATCTATCTAGATGAGCTTCTATAGGACTAGTATTTGATTTTTGAAATCTTAGGTAGGGTGCGTTAGCGTAGCCTAACGCACCATCAGCTTGGGATGGTGCGTTACGACGTTCCGTCTAACACACCCTACAAATACTTATATTTTTTCAAAAATCAAATATGATTCCTATAGCTTAGCTACTTAAAGGCCCAATATATGCTTGTAGAGTATCTTTAACTTTAGAAGGTTGACGAACTGGAGCGATCGCAGAATAATCTGGTTTTACTGTCCAGTCATAATGACGAAGCAGTGTGGAAAGCACAATTTTCATTTCCATTTGGGCAAATTCCATACCTAAACAACTGTGCGAACCATAACCAAAACCCATTAGTGCCAAAGGATGCTTTTTATCTTCTTCACGAGGTGGTGCAAAGCGATCGGGGTCGAAGCGATCGGGATCGGTGTACAGTTCTGGTAAACGGTGAGTCAGCATCGGCGAAATAGTCACAAACCAACCAGCAGGAATGCGATAACCTCCATACTCAATATCCTTGAGAACTCCACGGTTATAGGCATACACTGGCGGATACAGCCTTTCTGCTTCTTTTAACACGTTGGTTAACTGTGAAAGTTGTTTGAGATGGGACAAGCTAAGGGGATTATCTCCCACAACCGCTAATTGTTCTTGACGTAATCGCGATCGCCATTCTGGGTGATTACCTAATTCAAATATTACCCAAGTCAGTAATGAGGCTGTTGTCTCATGTCCAGCAAATAGCAATAATAAGGCTTCGTTGATTACCTGTGTTTCGCTCAACTTATTGCCGTCTTCATCAACAGCTGCTAGTAGCAATCCCAAAACATCTTTGGATTCTTCTAAGTTACCCTGCTCAGTACGCTGGGCGATCGCTTCACGCAAAAAAGCCACTAACTTAGCCCTAGCATTTTGACCGCGACCATATAAAGTAAAAGGAACATTCCATTTGAATATTGCCATACTGCTATCTATCAGTTGTGTAAACCACTGACTTGTTTGCTCAACTTCGCTCTTGTTCTGACTTCCCAAGAATAGGCGAGTCGCAACCATCAGGGTAAGCTGGCGGAAACTAGAATTTAAGGAAATCGTTCCCTGCTCTCCCCAATCTTTGAGGAAGTCTTGCACAATATTTTGGATGGTGTCGAAGTATGTAGCGATCGCTTTTCCGTGAAATGCTGGATACATTAAGCGACGAGTTAGCCGATGTTCTTCCCCATCTTGTAATAAAATATTGTTGCCAAATGTTGATTCCAAAAAATACCACCCTATCCGCGATGACATGTGTTCTGCCTGTTCTATCAGCACCAGACGATTAGCATCAGGGCCAATTAAATAAGCGCGTTTACGTCCCATGACGCTCGTCTTAAAAACTGAACCATGCTGCTGGAATCGTCGCCATATATACAGTTCTAAATCCCGAAATATTTCTAAAGTCTCCCCCAAAATGGGCAAGCCATAGCTACCAGGCATTGACTCGGCGGATTTTAGCTCCCGCATATTTAACTACCTCCAGCAGTAATTAGCTACAGTATCTACTTAATTGTAAAGCGCAGTTAGGTTTTGTAAATCAAAATTACCAATCATGGTAGAGTTTTTCTGCGTAGAACATAATTTCTTCATTTGGTAATCTAATTTTTGATTTTTGCCGAGGATACAAACTTTCAACTGCACCTGTATCCTGTTCAATGACTGTGGCTCCTGCTTTTAAAACGGAATTTTTAAACAGAAATTTCATCAAAGGATTGACTACTTTGGCATACATCAAAATAAACGTCTTGGTAATTTTTTCTGTTTCAGGGTAGAGAATATGAATTTGAGCAATATCACCAATCGGCGTTTTAGCAAAAAAACCAGTAGTTGAAGGAAAAGCGTATTCGAGTGTGTTACTGAGATTTTTGGGTAAAATGCCTAAAATTGGGTTTTTTATAATTTCTCCTAGCGGATTATTATCTCTCCTCAAATCTTGTTTGATTGTGGCATAGTATCCTTTTTCTTCAAAAGAATTGACATGACAATATTTAATTTTAAATAGTTCTTTATGAGTCCCATTCTGGTGATTATAATCATAGTTAACCATCAGATTGCTCAAAAAGTCACCCTGAATACTTTTATCCCCAGTTACTCCAAGGAACTCGTATTCATCGACAATTTTTTGATGTAAATCGGGGATAGGCAATCTTGGCTCAAACCCGGCATAAGTCCAGAGACAATCATTGCTAATAATTAGCTCTAATGGTTTTGTAATAGGCTGATTATCCTTTTTTTCTCCTTGCTGTAGTCTGCCTTGTCCATCAAATTCTAGTGCATGAAAAGGGCAAGTAATAGTATCTCTCTCTTGACAAACCCAACCATCTGATAAAGGTGCTTGCATGTGGGGGCAGATGTTATCAAGGGCAAAAAATTCACCTTTTTGGTTTTGCCAAATAACATAATCCTGTCCGTTTAAAGTAATTTTATTAGGTTTATTCACTCCTAATGTAGATTTGTGCGCGATTAACCAAGGCGCACCAGGTAAAATTGGTTTCATTTTTCCTCCAAAATATTGATAATTTATTGAAAAATCGCTAGATGCGTTAGCAAAAGGTAACGAAATATTGAAACTTAAAAGTTGTAAACAAGCTGGTGTCGCCTGTCTTACATCTGAATGTCAATTGGGATAATTTAAGTCTTGTCTGCAATGGACGAACTGACTGTACCAGGCATTTGCTCGGCTAAGTTTGGCTACTGCATGGATAAGTCGGACAATTAACTAATTTTTTAGTTAGTAAATATTAATTTAATAAATTTCATCTTCTATGTCAACTACTAACCAATTTTTTAGTTAATATATTTTGGTTATGATGATGGAGCAACGTGGGTCGTTCAACGGAGTCAAAATTCTCATCTAAAAAGCCGCGTCAGGTGCGCGATGCAGAGGCGACGAAAAAGCAGATTCTCGATGCGGCGGAAGCGGAGTTTGCCAGAAATGGACTTCAAGGGGCGCGGACAGAGGCGATCGCTAGAGGTGCAGGTGTCACCACAGCCATGATTTACTACTACTTCCAGAGCAAAGAAGGGCTATATGAAGCTGTTCTGCAACGTCCGGCGGTGGAGATGCACGAAGGGTTCGAGCAGCTAAATCTCGATCGGTTCCCACCAGAGGAAGCCTTGAAGATGCTTGTTAAGGAAGCGATCGCTTACGAGGCTGCTCACCCGCACAGAGGAATGCTTTGGTTTCAAGAAGCAAACCAAAATCAGGGAAAGTATTTCAAACAGGGGAATTGGCAAGAAAATTTTAGCTATCTCATCAATATTTTAGAGCGGGGAATGGCGGAAGGTTGTTTCCGTCAGATCGATCCATTTCTGACCACTCTGCATATTATTGGAGTTTGTAATATGTACTTCAACGCCTATGAAAATATCAAACATACTAGACCCGATTTGCAACTGCTGAGTCCAGAAATGATTGAGCAGCATACTCAAGCAGCAGTTAATTTCATTTTGGCTGGTGTGCAAGCAATCAAAGTTAACAATATATCAAAAGAGAGCAATGCGAACAGCGACGATAGGTAAAGGACTCTTATCCATTACTGACTTTTTTGGCTGTTATCGCTGTTCGATTATTGCAATTGCGAGTGAAATTCTGCCTAACTTCTAAATACCTAGAGCTACTCTAGTTTCTGGCCCCACTACACCATCTACAAGTAGACCTTTACTTGCTTGAAAGCTTCGGACTTGGTTAACAGTTTCTTGACCGTAAATTCCATCAACCCTGAGATTACCTAAAGCTGTCTGAACGTCTCTCACAAGCTGACCTCTAGAACCAGGAGTAAGAATCACTGAACCCCCAACGCCACCAGGACTACCACTAGGACTACTTGTAGTATGATTGTTAGGTTTATCACCAACCCATCGAGCAAAAACGTATCTACCCGTAGTAAGCCTAGCAAAACCGTTTTCATATCTTTCAATCGCTGGAAGGGTTGCGCCATTTGATACACAATCCACATAAGAGTAGTTAGTGCTTGGGCCTGTACGGATACGTAAACAACTACCGTTAGTCTTTACATAAGCAGCCGAACTGACTTGAATTTGGGCAGCAACAATAAGTAATACACCAACACCAGCTAAAGCCAACCAAGCTGAAGATTTAAGAAGTTTTTGCCAATTAAATTTAGACTTGCTGATTCCAGATACCTGTTTTTTAGTAATAACTATGTCAGAAGATTCCAGAGGTGTTTCCGCATTTAATTGAGATTTAGGCGGATTATATTTTGTCTTTCCAGATGCCTCTTCCTGAGCAATAAACATGTGAGAATAAGCAAGATATTCCATAATGCACCCTTTTATATGAAAAAATGATTACTCACAGAGAACTACTAGGTTGTTCTCTGTATTTATTCTTAGTATATTTTATATCAGCAGCCTTTTAAAAGGTTTTTACTAGTAGCGAAATTAAGAAAAAATAAATAAAATTAACCTGAGTTCGATGAACCTTAGCCTGCCTTGAACTAAAGTCCTTTATATTCCGGTTTCGGACATAGTAACTGAAAATAGTTTATTCAGCAGCGATCGCGCCTTGGCTCATTCCCCAGCAACCGAGCAAATTCGTTTTGTATGACTCGATAACACTCGCAAGAAGTTGCTTCTAAATCCTCTCGGTTCAGGATGTTAATTTGACCACGCTGATAGCGAATCATTCAGGCTCGGCTCAGAGTGCTAGCTGCTACTGTCACCCCGGAGCGCCGTACACCCAGCATCTGGGCGATAAATTCTTGTGTGAGCGGAAATTCTTCTGATTGCAAACGGTCAGAAACGGTGAGAAGCCAACGAGCTAGCCGTTCCTCTATTGTATGAAGATGGTTGCAAGCACATCCTTGCGCGAGTTCGATTTCAGAAAAATCTTAAGAATTCTTGACATACTACTGCAACCGGATTGACTTGCAGTAGTATTACTAATATTAAAATAGTCAGTTCACAAAAACACTAAAAAAGCAAGTATTGTTTGCTACATTTTTAGAGTTTATATTACTCCAATCTAGCTTACTTATCTGGTTTATCTATGTAATAATAAAGAACTATATCTACTTAATACGGCTTATCTATCGGAATAGTGATATATTTGCAAATAGAGATTTTATTGATACTTTATATATTGGCTCATTGCCAAACTATTGTTGTTGTGAATAAAAGAGAGTTGTAAACAAAATCTCTATGAAAAACATCTACTCAAAACGAGTGTAATGCAAATTTCACAGTCTTTAAAATCAAGGAATTACCGTCTGTTTTTTATTGGGCAAATGTTATCGATGATTGGTAGTTAATCCACTTTAGAATACAAACTTGTGTGATAAATTATTTAAAAATCGGATTCTCCAACTTAAAATGACTACAAAACATGAAGTATAATCCACTTGGCAAGAGTGACTTAAAAGTTTCTGAAATTTGTCTGGGTACTATGACTTATGGACAGCAAAATACTGTTGCAGAAGCCCACGAACAGCTAGATTATTCTATTGCTCAAGGAGTAAACTTTATTGATGCAGCGGAGATGTACCCAGTTCCGACAAGTGGCGAAACTTATGGATTAACTGAAACTTACATTGGGGAATGGTTAAAGCATCAACAAAGAGATCGACTTATTATAGCGACTAAAATTGCTGGCCCAGGTCGAGGCTTTAAATGGGTACGTGGTGGAGCCAAAGCAATTGACCGTGATAATATCAAACAAGCGGTAGATGATAGTCTAAAAAGATTACAGACAGACTATATCGATCTATACCAAATCCACTGGCCCGATCGCTACGTGCCACGGTTTGGACAAACGGTATTCGATCCAACTCAAGTGGCAGAAACGGTTCCCATCACTGAACAGTTAGCAGTTTTTGCTGATGTAATTAAGGCAGGGAAAATTCGCTATATCGGTTTGAGTAATGAAACACCTTGGGGAGTTGCCCAATTTAGTAACGCTGCTAAACAATTAGGATTGCCCAAAGTTGTTTCGATTCAAAATGCTTACAACTTACTGAATCGAGTATTTGATGGAGCCTTAGCAGAAGCAGTTTATCACGAAGAAATCGGGTTACTAGCTTATAGTCCTTTAGCATTTGGCTTCTTGACTGGCAAATATCTAAATGGCAAACCAGAGAAAGCAAGAGTTAGTTTGTTTGAAAATTTTGGTCAACGCTATTTAAAACCAAAAGTCAGTCAAGCGGTAGCAGCTTATGTAGAAATTGCCAAGCGCTATCAACTAAGCCCAGCGCATCTGGCTTTAGCATTTGTGCGGAGTCGTTGGTTTGTGCCTAGCACAATTATTGGTGCTACGACATTAGAACAACTTAAAGAGAATCTAGAAAGTGTAAATGTAGTTCTCAATAAAGACATTTTGGAAGAGTTAGATATAGTTCATGCTCAGTCTCCAAACCCAGCACCATAATAGTTAAATAGGTAGAATATGACTTTTACAGCAACATCGATTGACCAGAATACTATTCGTCGTCGGGGTACTGGTTTAAAGGCTTACAATCCCGAAAAAGCATTCAAAGGATATACACTTTTCACACCCCTGACAGGTAAAGGTGAAGTCTATCTTTTGAACTTAGAAGGAGAAGTAGTACACCAGTGGAATCTGCCATATCCACCAGGGTTATATGGTTATCTCTTGCCTAATGGCAACCTTTTTTATAACGGTAAAACTCCACCAGAAGAACCACTACGTTTTGCTTTGTGGGCTGCATTTAAAAGTGGTGTTGTTTTAGAGGCAGATTCCAAAGGAAATATTATTTGGGAATATAAGCATCCAGATCATCATCATGATGGACGCAGATTAGCCAATGGCAACACAATTTTACTCGCCATTGAAAAGATACCTCAATCTTTAGTTCCCCGCATCAAAGGCGGCGTAGCAGGTACAGAACCAGATGGAAATATCTATGCTGATGTGCTTTATGAAGTGACTCCAGGAGGGGAAATTGTTTGGACTTGGCACGCTCACGAACACCTCGACCCAGATAAATTTACTATTACACCCCAGGATCATCGACACGAATGGACTCATGGGAATACTGTCGGTGAACTTGCTGATGGCAACATTATAGTGAGCTTTCGTAATATATCCACAGTTGTGATTATCGATCGCAAAACTGGAGAAATTATTTGGACGTTGGGCGATGACGTACTAGCACAGCAGCACTTTCCCAACGAACTAGCTAACGGTAATATCCTGATTTTCGACAATGGCGCACATCGTCGTAACATTGCTCTTAATTTCTCCCGTGTAATTGAAGTAAATCGTCAAACCAAAGAGATTGTTTGGGAATATACAGACAATCCGCCCCAAAATTTCTTTAGTGCATACATATCAGGAGCGCAACGTTTAGCAAATGGCAATACCTTGATTACGGAAGGTGCTTATGGCCGGATATTCGAGGTGACAGTTGCAGGAGAGATTGTTTGGGAATATATCAACCCTCATTTTGCCTCTCGGAATATTCCAGGTGAGAAATCGCCGGTAACTCGTGGGGAGCAAAATACAGTTTTCCGCGCCTTTCGTTATGCACCTGAAGAAGTGCCCTGGCTTTGAGGGTGACTGGATATTGGGTACTGGGTATTGAGTTAAGAAACCTCTTCCCCAGTCTTTTGTCCCCAATCCCCAGTCCCTCTTTAAAGATTTGGGATTTTGGATCAAAATTCAATTCCCAATGCCGATTAACAAGTCCTATTTACCAAGGAACTTAAACATGGCCCAAATCAAAGTATATAGTGCAGTTGTTTGTCCTTATGCTCACCGTACCCGATTGGTACTCCAAGAGAAGGGCATTGACTTCGATTTGATTGAAATTGATTTGCAGAATAAGCCTGAAGATTTTACCAAAGTTTCTTCTTATGGTAAAGTACCTGCGATCGCTCATAGCGATAACCGAGTTTGGGAATCAGCAGTAATTAACGAGTATCTTGATGAGGTATTTCCCAATCCACCACTGTTACCCAGCAGCCCTACTGCTAGGGCGCAGGCTCGGATCTGGATCGATTTTGCTAATACTAGGTTCGTTCCTGCTTTTTCTACCCTGCTGCGGAGTTCAGATCCTCAAAAACAAGAAGAAGCTAAACAGGAACTATCCAAACACCTGGAATTCATTGAAAACGAAGGTTTGGCAAAGCTATCTGGGGAAGGCCCTTACTGGTTTGGCGAATCTATCAGTTTGGTGGATTTCACCTATTTCCCTTGGTTTGAGCGCTGGGCTGCATTGAAGGAATATCGTGGCTTTGGCATACCAGAGGGATTTACCCGTGTACGCCAATGGAAACATGCTTTGAAAGAGCGTGAATCTGTGAAAGCGATCGCTCACTCTAAGGAATTCTACATCGAGCGATATGCTAAATTTGCTGCGCCTACTCTCGCTGCCGTTTAAACGTAATTTATAACTATAGGACTACTATTTGATTTTTGAACAGACACGTAGGATGCGTTAGCGACAGCGTAACGCACCATTTTTAAGGATTTGGTGCGTTAGCGTTTCGCGTAACGCACCCTACAAATACTTAATTTTGTTCAAAAATCAAACTGGATTCCTATATGTTTCAAGTGGGGTTTAAATTTCCACTTGAAACATAGAATTAAACACTCAATACGGTTCGGTTAATGTTTTTTGATGGAAATTCTAGATCGTAAAGACACGATAAACCATCACAAAGACGCGATAAATCGCCGTCTCTACAAAAGACTGATTATTGTAGAGACGGCGATTCATCGCGTCTGTTGCCTTAACCGAATAGTGTTGATTAAACTTTTTAAAATTATGAATTAGCAATTACGATTTTCCCAAAGTGAGCCGCACTTTTGAGATAATGATAAGCTTCTCGTGCCTCAGCAAAACCAAAAAATCGATCAATAATTGGTTTGATTTGATGCTGTTGCATGGCCTTATTCATCGCCTCAAACATTTCCCGACTGCCAACATAAATGCCCTGAACTGTTAAACTTTTAAAAAGTATCGGCATGGGGTCAATTTCACTTCCTCTACCAGACAATACGCCAATCAAACTAATCCGTCCCCCAATGCGGACTGCTTGTAATGATTTTGGCAGAGTCCCTGCACCGCCTACTTCAATTACACGATCTACACCTGTGCGATTCGTTAATTGATAAACTTGCTTTTCCCAATCTGGTGTTGTTTTGTAGTTGATTATATCATCAGCACCAAGCTGTTTTGCTCGTGCCAATTTTTCGTCACTGCTGGAAGTAATAATCACTCTAGCACCATGTATTTTGGCAAACTGAAGAGCAAAAATCGAAACTCCGCCAGTACCGAGTAATAAAACATTATCACCTGCGCCAATATTGCCTTTTGTCACCAATCCATGCCAAGCTGTGACTGCTGCACAGGGTAAAGTTGCCCCTTCAATATAGGATAAATAGTCAGGCAATATTACCAAACCATCTTGGTGTAATACGACATACTCAGCCAGCATTCCATCAATACCGCCTCCGAGATCGGATTTCATTTTCTCTTTGGTTAAAGAGCCATAAATCCAGTCTTGAAAGAAAATACCAGCGACGCGATCGCCTATTTTCACCCGTGTCACACCTTCCCCCACCGCTACGACTTCCCCCGCACCGTCAGATAGGGGAATTAACGGATATTTCTGTCCAGCGCCGTAAGCACCCTCAGCGACGAGTAAATCGCGGTAATTTAAGGATGTTGCTTTGACTTGAATGAGAACTTGTCCCGCAGTTGGTTTTGGTTCAGGGCGATCGACTAATGCGAGGGCATCAATCCCGCCGTTGCTTTGAATTTCGTAAGCTTTCATTGTGTTAACTGAACCCTATTGACTGAGGAAGGGGTAAGGGAAAGGAATAAAAAAGCAGTGGTTAAATATTATATAAAACCACTGCTGTTTATTCTAATAGATAAATAGTACCTACCCTAAGTTGGTGTTATTTCGCCTTATGAGCTTGGTTCCCGATCGGGAAACATACATTTATCAGAATCACAACCACTAGGGCCAGCTTCTGACATTTCGCCTAAATCGTAGCGGCTTAAGACTGCACAGAAATCATCTGTTTTTCGTCGTGCTTTCACTTCTTGATTCAAGCGATCGTAGGTTGGTTTATCGATTGGTTCAAATGGCAAACGCGGGAATGATTGCAAATCATCAAAACGAGCTAAAAGGGCTGCTGAAATATACCCGCGATCGCTCTGAATAGTTTCGTAGATTTTCTGTGCCAAAGGTTCGATTTCATCAGAACGCAGTTCCAAAGTAGCTGATGTATTGTGAGTCACATACCAGCGTTGAACCTGGAGGACGAAATCAAATTGGGCTAAGACTGAAAACTTAGAAACATCAATTTCATCAGCCCCTGGTAAATCTGCCCAAGATACAGAAACAGGAATTTCTACTAACCATTCACTCACCCGTGGATCAAAAGGATCGTTGAGCAAATTGCCCTGTTCATCTTTATCTGATTGCGAGGGAATGACGTTGTAACCGTAGTCAATACAAGCTAAGGCTACTGGATCATTTTTGCCGAAGGTGATGCGGCGAATAAATCTTTGGGCTTTGGGGGGATGCCAGCCTGAGCTAGCATTAGTTAACAAAGCCTTAGTGCCACTGGGTTGGACTGTGGTACAGCGATTTGGACGTTTGAGATTGTGGCGATCGCAATAATCCCAAACCACCCGATGTACAATATCTTTCCAAGAACTGAGATATTTTTCTTCCTCACGCTTGAAAGCCAATCCTTGTGGAGTTGCAGGTCTTCCGGCTTCCCACCAGCGCAGCCAATCAACACCAAAAGCATGGACAAAGAAATCAAATAAGCCTGTAAAAGAAACTCCCACAATCGGATCTAATTCACGGCTGTATTGATAGCGTGGTTCCAGGAATTTGTGATTTAAAAGTGCTGCTACAGATAACGCCCCAGCAGTGAAAGCTTCTTCTTGCTCTTTGTAGTTACGTGGATCGATTTGATTAAGGTGAACCTCAGACAAATTGCAGTTACCGGTTAAAGTATTACCAAATACTCCTTTGTGATATTCCGGTTCATTGAAGCAATAAGTATCGTGTAAACCTGGTAGTTCTTCTACACCTCTAACTATTTGCCATTTACCTTTGCATTTGGCATCACATCCTTTGCTTACATCCAAACGCTGGCAAGGAATTTGTCCACAGTCAGTAATTTGCAAGTAATACAAATCTTGACTGCGAACACCATAATTAGTTATCGATCCTTTATGAGCTAAAAGATTTAACGAAGAACGGACACCGCATTTAGTTAGCAATAACTGCACTCGATATGCACGTTCGTAATCAGAGATGTAAATCCTAATGCCATTGCTATGTGTATTTGTGCCGTCTGTATCCGCTAAACCAGCGATAAAGTGCAAAATTGCTTGGCGATTCCAGCTAGCAATTACATTCAGTGACTCTGGATTTGTTTTTAAACTCTTTAAGAATTCTCCAGAAAAACCTAAGTCTGTTACATCTGTAAAAGTCGGTAAGTAGTCATAATTTCTTTCAGGAGACTTACTTCCGATTACAGATAAAGCTGCTTTCTGTTCATAGAGCCTAATTTTGGCATTACCATTTTTGTCTGTAGTTCCATCTCCTACAGCTATCCCCAAAGTATAGGCATAACTTGGATCGATGTTTAATCCATCTTCATACCGAATAGTAAAAGGCTCAGTATGAATGTCATATCTACTAACATCCATCAAATCTTTGGTTTGCACTTCTTTGTATTCTTTATCAAATCTGTCTTTGACAAAGAAGCGATGATATTCGGTTGCATCTAAGTAAGTACCATCTGCAAATTTGACTCGATACAGCTTACGTTCGCTACCAGTTTTAAATGGTGTTACTTGGCTCCATCTTTGACCATTCCAAATCTCAGTTTCATCTCCGATAACATCTTTGATTTTATGCATTCCATCTCTAGTGATGAGCAAAGTATCGCCACTCACACAATGAAAGTTAGCGCCGATTATCTCACCACATGGATTTAAAGCATATCGCTGCAAACGATGTTCTAACTCATTAGCATCAAGATTGGAATGGCGTTCTTTTAACCACTCTTTTGCTGTTCCTTGTTCATAAGCTTGTAAAAACTCAACTTTCAAAGCTTGTGTTGGCAGCAAATCAATGTTCGATCGCGCGACGGCTTCACCAGCCCATTGAATCGCTCCCTCGCCACTGTAATACTGTTTGCGGACAGCATTCAGACATTCTTCTAAGGTTGGTTTGCGGTGAAAAACTCTGGTATGGTTTGCCATCCTGAGTGCATCACGTTCTGGATCGATTCGCCAGTTGCCACTTTCATCTTGCTGCCATAAGTTATCTTTGGCATCGGCGAACAAACTATCTTCGCTAGAACCTTGCCTCATGCCAGCTGATCTTCTAATGTTACCGGCAACAATTGTTACAGCTGCTTGGTCGATTAATAGACAGCATTCAACTGAATTTAATTGTCTTCCCCTAGCTTTATTGAGAATAGATGCACAACCCTGATACAGTACAGGCAATTTTACAGGATTAGCAACTCCTCCAAAGCCGTTGAGAGTTTCTCCCGCTTTTCTAACATCACTGATATCAACTAATACTTTTACTTCTGCTGAGAATTGTTCGTCAGTGGAGAGTTCTAACAGGGTTTGATATGATTCAACCCAACCTTCACGGCTATCTCCAACGTGAATAGTGACATTATTGCCTTCTATATGAGTTTGAGTATATTCACGTCGCTGTTGCACAGGAGTGCTGCCAATTTCACCTTTTACAGTGATATTCAGTTTATTACGGATGGGGGGCAACTGGTTAATAAATTGTGGTTCTAGGACGGCTCCAGTACCACAGCCCATCATTGCCAAATCCATCATTAATCCGAAGGCACTCCAGTCTTCGAGATTGGTGGAGGTGCAATTATAAGCGCCGGAAAAGTTCTTTGGTTTGGTTATCCAATCTGTGCCACCAACCCATAACCAGCGTCCACTGGGCATAGCTTTCAAGTTGCGCTGCATCTTATCGAGTATGGCAGCTTCTTCTTGAGTGAGCTTTCCCAACTCGACTAAGCCCAGGAGGGTGCGATCGCATACCTCATCCCATGTTTCCCTTAGTCCTGCCTTTGTGCGGCGGCTATAGGTTCTAAAAAATACGGGATTAGCAGCCGGTGCAGTTTCGGGAAACTTTGCACTCTGGCGTTTTTTTTCTAGCTCTCGAACCATATATTAAGTGTCTTGCGTTCTTGTTGCGTGCGGACAGATTATGACTATACGCCAAGTAGTTTGAGTATTAAAGATTGTCAAATTGTCCACTTTACGCTAGCTATAGGCCGTACTATTTGCAACATAAATTTATGATGTATAATGTCATTCACCCTTGGGTAGTATCTCAATATTGAGTTTTAATTAACACAGATTAATATATAAGTAACTGTGATTTTTGAATTCTTCTTCAAGTAATTGATTTTAAAATGATCGATATTCGTTGTGAAACTCTGCCAGACTACACAGTAATAGCTGAGGTAAATACATTAGCTTTTGGCCAAGAAAATGAGGCTAAACTTGTAGAGAAAATTCGCCATTCTGACCGTTACATTCCAGAACTTTCTCTGGTTGCAGAGGTTGAAAATGTTGTAGTTGGTCATATTTTATTCAGCTACATTGATTTGGTGGGTGAAGAAAAACTACAGGTAATCGGTCTAGCACCTTTAGCAATTCATCCACAGTTTCAAAGACAGGGTATTGGCAGCAAACTTGTACAAGCAGGGTTGGAAATAGCAGATACAAAGAAAGAAGCGGTGGTTATTGTACTTGGTCATCCCCACTTCTATAATCGCTTTGGCTTTCAGGCTTCTGTTAATTATGAAATCACTTCTCCTTTTCCAGTTCCAGAGGATGTCTTTATGGTTAAAGCACTACAAAGCTATGAAAAAAAGTATACAGGTAAGGTTGTTTATCCAACTGCTTTTGAGGGAGTGTAATATTATTTACGCATCAATATTTACGATCGGCAAATGATGCTCCCTCTAGTTCACGTAAAATTAAAACTCCTAGCAAATAGCTGAATTACGCAGCGATTAACTAGGAGTTTTGACTATTGGGAAACTGGCAAAAGTCTAAATTGAATAAGACACTGGGAAAGACTTGGCATCCTTGGGCTTCACATATACACGCTGTTTCGGTTCTAACTCTAAATCATTAAAGCGATCGCGTGTTAAATGCGCCGTCACTACTTGTCCATCATCGAAAGTTAATTCCACCTGAATTTCCCAACCCAAATGCACTAATCGGCTTATTGTTGCAGGTGTAGTGGCATCGCTGGCGCTAGTTTCAAAAATTACATCTTGCGGGCGCAAAAATACTTGTGGGTGTGGCGCATCAAATCTGCTACCTTGAAAAATCTTCGAGGTGCTGGGTAATACATTTACCGGGCCAATAAAGCTCATCACAAATGCAGTGGCAGGATTATCATAAATTTCCGATGGTGTTCCCACCTGTTCCACGCGCCCTTTATTCATAACCACAACTTCATCAGAGACTTCCATTGCTTCCTCTTGGTCGTGAGTAACAAAAACCGTGGTAACATGAACCTCATCATGGAGGCGGCGTAACCATGCCCGTAAGTCTTTGCGGACTTTAGCATCAAGTGCGCCAAAAGGTTCATCTAGCAGTAATACTTCAGGTTCTACTGCCAGTGCCCTTGCTAATGCTACCCGTTGTCTTTGACCACCAGAAAGTTGTGATGGATAGCGATCGCCTAATCCACTCAATTGCACCAATTCTAGTAACTGTTCTACCTTTCCCTTAATCTTCTTTGGCTGTGCCTTGCGAATTTCTAAGCCAAAGGCGATATTCTGCCTGACAGTCAAATGCTTAAATAGAGCATAGTGTTGAAACACAAACCCAATATTGCGCTGTTGCACGCTTTGGTATGTAGCGTCTTTACCAGTAAGCAGGATTTTGCCGCTATCAGGCATTTCTAAACCGGAAATTAACCGTAGTAGCGTAGATTTTCCTGAACCAGATGGCCCTAGCAACGCAACTAGCGAACCACTCTTAATTTCCAGGCTAACCTCATCAACTGCCTTGAAACTCCCGAATTGTTTGGAGACGTTTTCAACTACTATGCCCACTGCTGCTATACCTCTGCAACTAAATCTACATATCCTTGCTAGGATTACTGTGTCTTACATATACCATACATAGTTATTTGTAGATGAACAAGATTTAGCTACCGCAACTGCCGCAATCGAGGAAGCTACAATCAACACCACTGCAATCTAAAGAACTACAATCTAGGGCACTACAATCGGGGAAACCACAATCAGGAGTTATGCTAACTATCTCGGCACAATTGCAGCCCAAATCGGCACAATCAAAACATTCAGTATTATTGCTGCTAATAAATGAGGATTTTTGACCAACTTTACCAGATACTTGTTGCCTTTGTTGCATTTCTGCTTCCTCCTCTGTGGATTCTTCTGAATTCTCGATTTGCATAGATATATAGCGGCAAGCTGCTGCGCGTCTACGCAAAATTTGGTTAGCTTGCTTACAAGCTTGAAATCGTTCACGAGAATTGACAAAGGCTACTTTTAACCCTTCCTTAGCAATTACCCGCTTGAAGTACCCAGAGCAAGATTCGCCACCATATAGTATTCTGTGGGCACAAGCAAAACCTTTGTGTGGGGAAATATGCTTTTGATATCCGCTAATTGCGGTAGCACTAACTTGTCTAGTAAAAGAATCGAACAAGGAAATCTGCATAGTTGGGGAT